>NZ_JBQDYE010000071.1:0-7909 GCF_052044155.1 Salinisphaera sp. SWV1 | reverse complement strand
GCCGTGCGGGCCAGGCCCGCCGCGATGGTCGCGCCATCGAGCCCGACCGCGACGGCCACGGCCGCCGCGGCCAGCGCGTTGGCCACATTGTGGCGTCCGGCCAGGGCCAGCGTCATCGGCGTGGCCGCGCCCGGGGTATGCAGGGTGAACCGGGCGCCGTCACCGGCCAGTTCGATGTCGTCGGCGTAGACGGTCGCGGCGCGCCCGGCATCCAGCGAGAAGGTCACGATGCGCCGGCCCTCGGCGAGTTCGCGCCACAGCCCGGCATAGTCGTCGTCGGCGTTGATCACCGCCGTGCCACCCTCCGGCAGCCGGATGAACAACTCCCCCTTGGCACGCGCGATGCCCGCGCGCGACCCGAAGCCTTCGAGATGCGCCCAGCCGGCGTTGGTGATCACCCCGACATCCGGACGCGCAACCGCCGCCAGCTGGCCGATCTCGCCGGGATGGTTGGCGCCCATCTCGATCACGGCCCGCTCGGCCGCGGCGTCCAGCCGCATCAGGGTCAGCGGCACGCCCAGGTGATTGTTCAGATTGCCATCGGTGGCCATGACCGGCCCGGCCACCGAGAAAATGGCCGAAATCATCTGCTTGACCGTGGTCTTGCCGTTCGAGCCGGTGACGCCCACCACCGGCCCGGCGAAACCGGCGCGGGCCAGGCGCGCAGCGCGCCCGAGCGCGTCCGTGACGTCGTCGACCACCAACTGCGAGACATCGGCCGCCACGGCATGATCCACCACGGCAGCAGCGGCGCCGGCGGCACCGGCGGCGGCAACAAAGTCATGGCCGTCGGCGTGTTGGCCGGCCAGAGCAAAGAACAGCGCGCCGCGGGTGATACGCCGGGTATCGATGCTGGCGCCGTCGAATACGGCGTCGTCACCGATCAAACGGGCGTCCAGCGCGAGCGCGAATTCGGACAGCCGGCCCTTCATGCCGCCTCCAGAGCGTGGCGGGCGGCCACGCGATCGTCGAAAGGAAGAGTGTCGTCGCCATACTGCTGGCTGGACTCATGGCCCTTGCCCGCAATCAGCACCACGTCGCCGGGTGCGGCCGCGGCGATCGCCGCGGCGATCGCGTCGCCGCGCGAATGCACGATGTCGTAGCGCGCGGCCGCAGTGACCGCCTCGGGAATCCCGTCGAGCACATCGGCCACGATCGCGGCCGGATCCTCGCTGCGCGGATTGTCGTCGGTAATCCAGAAGCGATCCGCGTGGCGTGCGGCGATCGCGCCCATCAGGCCGCGCTTGCCGCGATCGCGGTCGCCGCCGCAGCCGAAAACACACAGCAGCCGGCCTTCGACATGGGCCGAGAGCGCCGACAGCGCTGCCTCGAGCGCGCCGGGGGTGTGCGCATAATCGACGATCACCAACGGTTGCTCGTCGGTCACGTCGATGCGTTCCATGCGGCCCGGCACGGTGGGTACCGCGGCCAGCGCCTCGACGGCCTCGACCAGCGACACGTCGCGAACGAGCAACACGGCCAGCGTGGCGGCCAGGTTCCAGGCGTTGAATGTCCCGACCAGCGGGCTGGCCAGCGTCGCGCCGCCGAGATGCGTGGCGAAATCGACCACCAGGCCGTCGGCGCGGGCCGCCACGCGTTCGATGCGGACGAAGCGGGCATACTCGGTCACGCCGGCACCCTGCCCATAGGCGATATGCAGGACGCCATCACGCCCGCGCGCCAGCCACTCGCGCCCGGTGGCATCGTCGGCGTTGAGTACGGCCGCTTTCAGATCCGGACTGTCGAACAGGCGCCGTTTGGCTGCCACATAGGCCGCCTGGTCGCCGTGATAATCCAGGTGGTCGCGCCCGATCTGGGTCAGCACGGCCACGTCGAAGACTATCGCGTCGGTGCGCCGTTGCGCGAGCGCGTGCGACGACACCTCCATCGCCGCGGCGCTGTAATCGGCCGCGACCATGCGGGCCAGCCAGCGCTGCAGGCGCGCGGCGTCAGGGGTGGTGTGGGTGGCCGCGGCGAGGTCGTCCATCGCGCCGAAACCCAGCGTGCCGAGATAACCGCAGCCGACCCCGAGCGCGTCGAGTGCTCGGGCGATCAGCCAGGCGCAGGAGGTCTTGCCGTCGGTGCCGGTCACGCCGGCCACGAACAAGCCAGCGGACGGGTCGGCATACAGGCGGGCCGCAATCGCGCCGACATGTCGCGACAGATCGGGCACCGTCACCACCGGCAACGCATCGCCGAGCGTTACGCCGGCGGCGGGCTCGACCAGCATGGCCACGGCGCCGGCCTGTGCCGCCGCGCGGGCATGCGTCGCGCCGTGGCCACAGGCGCCGGCACAGGCGGCGAACAGCGCGCCCGGCGCGACCTGACGGCTGTCGAGCACCAGATCGTTGACCTCGACATCGGGCACGTCCGCCACCGCGAAACCGGCCAGCAAGCGCGGCAGATTCGCGCTGACTTGGATATCGGCCAGCACGCTAGCCTCCCGCCGTCGATGAGTCGGCGGCTGCCGTGAGCACGCCCGGCTTGTCGGGTGGCACATGCAGGATGCGCAGTGCGCTCTGCATGACCCGGGAGAACACGGGCGCGGCGACGGTGCCGCCATAGTAGGAGCCCTTGGTCGGGTTATCCACCACCACCAGCGTGACCAGCCGGGGGTGCTTGGCCGGGGCCATGCCCACGAACAACGCGCGGTGCTGATTGTGATGGTAACCGTCGTCGCTGGTCTTGCGCGCGGTACCGGTCTTGCCGGCCACGGTGTAGCCGGGAATCTTGGCCCGCTCGGCGGTGCCCTGCGGGCTGATCACACCGCGCAGCAACTGGCGCATGGTCGCAGCCGTGGACGGCTTGATCGCCTGCTGCGGCGGCGGGTGCATGTCCGCTCCCTTGCCGAGAATCAACCGCAGGCTGCGCAGCTTGCCCTTGTCGGCAATCGCCCCGTACGCCCGGACCAGCTGCAGCGGGGTGACCGCGAAGCCGTAACCGTAGGAGGCGGTCGCGGTGTCGACCTTGTCCCATTTGTAGTAGGGGCGCAGTACGCCGAAGCGTTCACCCGGGAAACCGCTGCCCGTGGTTTCACCGAAGCCGAAGTTGCGAAAATCCTGCCACACGGCCTTCGCCCCCATCTTCAGGGCGACGTGCGCGGCCCCCACGTTGGACGATTTCTGCAGGATCTTGGCGAAATCCTCGTCGCCGTAATTGAGTTCGTCCTTGACTGTGAGCCGGCCGACCATGAACCAGCCCTTGGTATGGATGATGCTCGACGTGGTGTAGAGCCCCTTGTCGAGCGCGCCCGAGAGTACGATCGCCTTGGCCGTCGAGCCCGGCTCCATCACGTCGGTGGCGGCCCGCAGGCGCATGCCGGCCTGATTGATCGTGGCGCGGTCGTTCGGGTTGAAGCTCGGGTAGGAGGCCACCGCCAGCAGCTGGCCGTTATCCGGGTTCAGCATGACCACGGTGCCGTCGTCGGCCTTGTGGCTGATCACCGCCTCCTTGATGTCGCGATAAGCCAGGTACTGCAGCCGCGAATCGATCGTCAACTTGAGATCATGACCGGGATGGGGCGCCTTGAACTCGTCCAGGTCGTCGACCACGCGGCCCAGGCCGTCCTTGATCACCTTGCGCTCGCCGGGCGAACCCGACAGAAAGCTGTTGCGCGCCAGTTCCAGGCCCGATTGCCCCTTGCCGTCGATATTGGTCAGCCCCACCAGCTGGGCGGCGGCCTCGCCGGCCGGGTAATAGCGCTTGTATTCGCGCTGCAGGAAAATGCCCGGCGCCCCCACCGCCATCACCCGGTGCGCATCGTAGG
The DNA here is from genome assembly GCF_052044155.1 of Salinisphaera sp. SWV1. Lineage (NCBI taxonomy): Bacteria > Pseudomonadati > Pseudomonadota > Gammaproteobacteria > Salinisphaerales > Salinisphaeraceae > Salinisphaera > Salinisphaera sp. SWV1. Next base: position 4,143 of record NZ_JBQDYE010000071.1, on the reverse strand, counting down.
GCGACAACTGACGCTTGAGATACAGGAACTGGCGGCTCTTGTGCTGCTGCAGGTCGCTTTTCAGGTCGCTCGGGGTCATGCCGAGACGCGACGCCAGCGCGCCGAGTTTCTGCGGTGCCTTGAGTACCGCCGAGGGCACCGCCCAGACCGACTCGGTGGGCGCCGACAGCGCCAATGGCCGGCCGTTGCGATCAACGATCGCGCCACGATGCGCCGGCACCTTGACCGTGCGCACATGGCGGATGTCGCCCTGATGGGTCAGGAACTGCTCGTCGAAAACCTGCAGATCGACCGCGCGCCAGACCAGCGCCGACCCGAACACGACGAACACGCCGAGCACGAACCAGGCGCGCCAGCGCGAGGGCGTGAAGTGTTGCGGCTCGTCATCCCGGCTCACTGCTTGTCTCCGAGCACGACGTAGTGGCGCGGCTGGATCATGCCGAGCTTGTTACGGGCCACCTGGGAGACCCGGTCCGGGCTGGCCCAGGCACTGTCCTCGAGCTGGATCTGCGCCCACCTGGTGGTCAGCTGGTCCCGGGTCAGGCGGGCCGACTGCAACTGGTGAAACAGTTCGCGCGTGTCGTGCGTGGATTCCACCACCCCGATCGCGCTGATCACGTTGAGCGCCAGCAGGCTGAGCAGCACCAGCACGCGGCGGGTCACGGCGCCACCTCAGCGGCCGCGGTGCGCTCGGCCACCCGCATGATCGCGCTGCGGGCGCGCGGGTTGGCGGCCAGCTCGGCCTCGCTCGCGGTCGCCGGCTTGCCCACCAGACGCAACGCCGGCTCGATCGCCGGTGCCATCGGCAGCTCGGGCTGCGGCGGCCGCGCCTGATGCCGGAAAAACCGTTTGACCCGCCGATCCTCCAGCGAGTGAAAACTGATCACCGCGATCCGCCCGCCGGGCGCGAGCGCGGACAGGCCGGCTGCCAGACCGGCATCCAGCGCGCCGAGCTCGTCGTTGACATGCATGCGAAACGCCTGGAAGGTGCGCGTGGCCGGATGCACGCGCTTGCCCGCGGCCACGCGCGCCGGAATGGCGCGCTTGATCACGGCGGCCAGCGCCGCGGTGTCGGTCAGCCGACCCTCGGCACGGGCGTCGAGAATGGCAGCGGCGATGCGCCCGGCCATCGGCTCCTCGCCCAGCGTCTTGATCACGCGGGCGATTTCGCCGTGGCTGGCGCGCTCCAGCCAGTCCGACAGCGGCGCGCCGGCCTCCGGGTTCATGCGCATGTCCAGCGGCCCGGCATGGCGGAACGAGAATCCACGCTCGGCCACGTCGAACTGGGGCGACGACACCCCCAGATCGAACAGCACGCCGTCGACATCGTGAATCGCGCGCGCGGCCAGGGCATCGGCCATATCGGCGAACGAGGCGCGCACGAAGACAAGCCGGCCATCGGTGGCCGCCAGCGCCTGCGCATGGCGTTCGGCGTCCGGATCCTGATCGAACGCAATCACCCGGCCGCCCGGCCCCAGACGGTCGAGAATGGCGGCGGCATGCCCGCCGCGCCCGAAAGTGGCATCCACATAGACGCCGTCCGGGCGCAGGGCGAGTGCCGCCAGCGCGGCATCGAGCAGAACCGGTTGATGTTCGGCGGCCATGGCGGGGGCGAACCTCGGCGCGGTGGCGGTGGATGGTCGACGCACGTTCATAGACTGATGTCCATCAACACGTCGGGCAGATCGCCGTTGGCCGCGTCATCGGCCAGCGTGTCCGCGGTATCGGCATTGCGCTGGTTGAAGGTGTCCTCGTCCCAGAGCTCGAACAGATTGCCGATGCCTGACAGCACGGCCTTGGCCTCCAGCCCGGCCGCCGCTCGCAGCGTTGCCGGCAGCAATAGCCGACCCTGGCGATCCATGTCGATATCGCGTGCATTGCCAATGAAAAACCGCTGAATGTCGCGCACCTTCGGATTCAAGCTGCCGCGGGACAGCAACTGCTGTTCGAAAGCCTGAAATTCGGGGCCGGGATAAATCAGCAGGCAGCCATCCCAGTGGCGCGTGATCACAAGCCGGCCGCCGCAGTCATCGATCAACGACTGCCGATAAGACGCCGGGATCGCAATACGACCCTTGGCGTCAATCGTGACCGAATGCGACCCCTTGAACACTGGAGGTTCCTGCTCGTCGACTTAAACCACTTTACCCCACTTCTCGCCCTTCGACGCCACTATAGGCAGTGCCAAAACAGAGTGTCAAGTTTCTCGGCACGGCAAAAAACCCCGCCAATCAGCGGGTTCCAAGCCATTTGCGACCCTGTTTCGTCAAGCTAAAAAGCAATTCTTTCGACTTTACGTTCAACCGCTTGGCTTAAATTTATGTATATGCATACAGTTAAAACAGGCCTGAAACAGGCAAAACCGAGCGCACGAGCACGCCGGCTCGACATTGGTGGGAGAAAGTGGGTGGGATCGAGTGGCGGTGGGTCGACGGCCCTGCCCGCCTCGAGGGCGCGCCCCGTCGGCCCACTCGGGGCGCGCCATGACAAAAGAGAATCGGAGTCGGCCTGTAAGCCGGGTTCTGTCGCGCGCAGCCATTCATCTGGGACTGCCGTCACCGGCAGCCTCATGCGACCTACCCGAGGACTGTGCGGGCCGCACGTCGTCCTCCTATTTGGTCTTGCTCCGGACGGGGTTTACCGTGCCACGAACCGTTGCCGGTCGCGCGGTGCGCTCTTACCGCACCGTTTCACCCTTACCGGGTTCGCTTGCGCGAACCTTAGGCGGTCTGCTCTCTGTTGCACTTTCCGTAGACTCACGCCTCCCAGGGGTTACCTGGCGTCCTGCCCTGTGGAGCCCGGACTTTCCTCGACGCCGCAAGGCGGCGCCGCGACTGCGCGGCCGACTCCGAGCGGCGGATTCTAGGCGCTCGCGGCCCGTGACGCGAGCCCTGCGCCCGAGGCCATGCGCCAACGCCGGTCGCTCGCGGCCGGAATCGCGGCGAGGCGTCGCTAACCGGCCAGTTCCAGCGCGCGCTGATAGGCGGCATTGCGCGCCGTGCCGGTCAGGCGTGCGGCGATGGCGGCCGCCTTTTTGGTGCCGGCGACGGGCACGAGCTCGGCGAGCAGTGCGTCCAGGGTGATCTCCCCCGTGGCGGCCGCGCGCTCCGGCGCCCCCGCGATCACCAGCACGAACTCGCCGCGCCGGCGATTGTCGTCGCCGGCCAGCCAGGCCGGCAGCTCGGCCGCGCTGAGCGCCACGCTCTGCTCATGCAGTTTGGTCAGTTCGCGCGCCAGTACTACCCGGCGCTCGCCGAAGCGCGCGGCGAGATCGGCGGCGGTCGCCGCGATGCGATGGCTGGATTCGTAACACACCAGCGTGCGCGGCTCATCGGCAAGCGCATCGAGCCGGGCCCGACGCGCACCGGCCCTGCCCGGCAGGAATCCTTCAAAGGCAAATCGATCGGTGGCCAGCCCGGCGACCGACAGGGCCGCGATCGCAGCACACGGCCCCGGCACCGCCACCACGGCATGACCGGCCGCGCGCACGGCCGCCACCAATGCATAGCCCGGATCGCTGATCAGCGGGGTCCCGGCGTCGCTGATCAGGGCCACGCGCTCGCCCGCCGCCAGCCGCTCGAGAATGGGCCCGATCCGCGCGGCCTCGTTGTGTTCGTGCAGCGACATCAACGGCGTGCCGATACCCAGATGCGCGGTCAGCCGCCGGCTGTGTCGGGTATCCTCCGCCGCGATCACATCGGCCGTGGCCAGCACGTCGCGCGCACGGGCGGACATGTCATCGAGATTGCCGATCGGCGTGGCGACGATTGAAAGGGTTGCCGCGGGCGAAGGCATGATGACGTCCTTTTCGGTAAAACCAGATCGAGGCGAGCGGGGCGGCGCCCGAACGCCTGTTGCGGCTTCGTGCGGGCAGCGCATCGAAGACCGCGAATCGCGGGCTGCAGGGCGCGGGCGCTGCGTCGTGGCCGGCCACGACCCATACGCGCGACGCCGCCGCTTGCGCGCTGATATTATGCGGCAACCGTCGCGCAGCGGGGGGACTGCGTGGCTTGACCCTCTCGGGAGCAATCATCATGACAGTGTTCAAGGCAGGCCTGCGGGCCGCAGCGATCGTGGCCGCCGCCGTGGCCATGGCCGGTTGTGCGTCGCAGATGGCCGGCGGCCCGCCCTCGCAGCCGACCC
>NZ_JBQDYE010000070.1:0-9419 GCF_052044155.1 Salinisphaera sp. SWV1 | reverse complement strand
ATAAATATCAAGACAGACAGCCCAATTATCACGACCGGTTCACAGCTTGATGCCATCACTACAGAGACAGTCAAGCAAAGCGGTGAGATTAAAAAAACAGAAGACACCCGTCATGAAGCACAAGCAATAAAGAGTAGCGAGGCAAGCTTTAATGCGGTAGTTTATCACAGTTAAATTGCTAACGCAGTCAGGCACCGTGTATGAAATCTAACAATGCGCTCATCGTCATCCTCGGCACCGTCACCCTGGATGCTGTAGGCATAGGCTTGGTTATGCCGGTACTGCCGGGCCTCTTGCGGGATATCGTCCATTCCGACAGCATCGCCAGTCACTATGGCGTGCTGCTAGCGCTATATGCGTTGATGCAATTTCTATGCGCACCCGTTCTCGGAGCACTGTCCGACCGCTTTGGCCGCCGCCCAGTCCTGCTCGCTTCGCTACTTGGAGCCACTATCGACTACGCGATCATGGCGACCACACCCGTCCTGTGGATCCGGCCCATTGGCTGCCTCCCACACTTGGATATGCCTCCTCGGAGCCTTATAGAATTGTTTATAAGACTTGCGCATTATTTGACCTCCAATGCGAACAAAGGGAAACCGCTGTGGTCTCCCTTTAGTGAGTTCAATTAATTATCCACGGTCAGAAGTGACCAGTTCGTTCTTCTCCCACCAACGCTTAAGGTCGAACGAAGGGCAAGCCTTCGGCGCCACCTCATGATGGGCGCGAAGCACAGCGCCTTCGTACTTAGCCAGCAGTGTGACAAGCAGTGAGCGAAGGGATTGCATTTGGGCTGGCGTAAAGTTAGCGTCGAACTTACCTTTATCGTCGATACCACCAACAAGGCAGACGCCGATAGAGTTGTGGTTGTAACCCTTAGCGTGAGAGCCTACAGCCATCTCATCTCGTCCTGCCTCCACAGTACCGTCTCGCTTGATGATAAAGTGGTATCCCACATCGAGCCAACCCTGCTCTTTGTGCCACTGGCGAATCTCACGGACACCAACATTCTGACTTGGCTTGGTAGCCGAGCAGTGAACAAAGATTGCGTCAGTAGATTCACGTTGTTTAAACTGTACACGAGCCATTATTTCTTTCCTCCTTTCCTTTTTAATCTATCAAAGGGGACCCGGATCCTCTACGCCGGACGCATCGTGGCCGGCATCACCGGCGCCACAGGTGCGGTTGCTGGCGCCTATATCGCCGACATCACCGATGGGGAAGATCGGGCTCGCCACTTCGGGCTCATGAGCGCTTGTTTCGGCGTGGGTATGGTGGCAGGCCCCGTGGCCGGGGGACTGTTGGGCGCCATCTCCTTGCATGCACCATTCCTTGCGGCGGCGGTGCTCAACGGCCTCAACCTACTACTGGGCTGCTTCCTAATGCAGGAGTCGCATAAGGGAGAGCGTCGAGATCCCGGACACCATCGAATGGCGCAAAACCTTTCGCGGTATGGCATGATAGCGCCCGGAAGAGAGTCAATTCAGGGTGGTGAATGTGAAACCAGTAACGTTATACGATGTCGCAGAGTATGCCGGTGTCTCTTATCAGACCGTTTCCCGCGTGGTGAACCAGGCCAGCCACGTTTCTGCGAAAACGCGGGAAAAAGTGGAAGCGGCGATGGCGGAGCTGAATTACATTCCCAACCGCGTGGCACAACAACTGGCGGGCAAACAGTCGTTGCTGATTGGCGTTGCCACCTCCAGTCTGGCCCTGCACGCGCCGTCGCAAATTGTCGCGGCGATTAAATCTCGCGCCGATCAACTGGGTGCCAGCGTGGTGGTGTCGATGGTAGAACGAAGCGGCGTCGAAGCCTGTAAAGCGGCGGTGCACAATCTTCTCGCGCAACGCGTCAGTGGGCTGATCATTAACTATCCGCTGGATGACCAGGATGCCATTGCTGTGGAAGCTGCCTGCACTAATGTTCCGGCGTTATTTCTTGATGTCTCTGACCAGACACCCATCAACAGTATTATTTTCTCCCATGAAGACGGTACGCGACTGGGCGTGGAGCATCTGGTCGCATTGGGTCACCAGCAAATCGCGCTGTTAGCGGGCCCATTAAGTTCTGTCTCGGCGCGTCTGCGTCTGGCTGGCTGGCATAAATATCTCACTCGCAATCAAATTCAGCCGATAGCGGAACGGGAAGGCGACTGGAGTGCCATGTCCGGTTTTCAACAAACCATGCAAATGCTGAATGAGGGCATCGTTCCCACTGCGATGCTGGTTGCCAACGATCAGATGGCGCTGGGCGCAATGCGCGCCATTACCGAGTCCGGGCTGCGCGTTGGTGCGGATATCTCGGTAGTGGGATACGACGATACCGAAGACAGCTCATGTTATATCCCGCCGTTAACCACCATCAAACAGGATTTTCGCCTGCTGGGGCAAACCAGCGTGGACCGCTTGCTGCAACTCTCTCAGGGCCAGGCGGTGAAGGGCAATCAGCTGTTGCCCGTCTCACTGGTGAAAAGAAAAACCACCCTGGCGCCCAATACGCAAACCGCCTCTCCCCGCGCGTTGGCCGATTCATTAATGCAGCTGGCACGACAGGTTTCCCGACTGGAAAGCGGGCAGTGAGCGCAACGCAATTAATGTAAGTTAGCTCACTCATTAGGCACCGGGATCTCGACCGATGCCCTTGAGAGCCTTCAACCCAGTCAGCTCCTTCCGGTGGGCGCGGGGCATGACTATCGTCGCCGCACTTATGACTGTCTTCTTTATCATGCAACTCGTAGGACAGGTGCCGGCAGCGCTCTGGGTCATTTTCGGCGAGGACCGCTTTCGCTGGAGCGCGACGATGATCGGCCTGTCGCTTGCGGTATTCGGAATCTTGCACGCCCTCGCTCAAGCCTTCGTCACTGGTCCCGCCACCAAACGTTTCGGCGAGAAGCAGGCCATTATCGCCGGCATGGCGGCCCCACGGGTGCGCATGATCGTGCTCCTGTCGTTGAGGACCCGGCTAGGCTGGCGGGGTTGCCTTACTGGTTAGCAGAATGAATCACCGATACGCGAGCGAACGTGAAGCGACTGCTGCTGCAAAACGTCTGCGACCTGAGCAACAACATGAATGGTCTTCGGTTTCCGTGTTTCGTAAAGTCTGGAAACGCGGAAGTCAGCGCCCTGCACCATTATGTTCCGGATCTGCATCGCAGGATGCTGCTGGCTACCCTGTGGAACACCTACATCTGTATTAACGAAGCGCTGGCATTGACCCTGAGTGATTTTTCTCTGGTCCCGCCGCATCCATACCGCCAGTTGTTTACCCTCACAACGTTCCAGTAACCGGGCATGTTCATCATCAGTAACCCGTATCGTGAGCATCCTCTCTCGTTTCATCGGTATCATTACCCCCATGAACAGAAATCCCCCTTACACGGAGGCATCAGTGACCAAACAGGAAAAAACCGCCCTTAACATGGCCCGCTTTATCAGAAGCCAGACATTAACGCTTCTGGAGAAACTCAACGAGCTGGACGCGGATGAACAGGCAGACATCTGTGAATCGCTTCACGACCACGCTGATGAGCTTTACCGCAGCTGCCTCGCGCGTTTCGGTGATGACGGTGAAAACCTCTGACACATGCAGCTCCCGGAGACGGTCACAGCTTGTCTGTAAGCGGATGCCGGGAGCAGACAAGCCCGTCAGGGCGCGTCAGCGGGTGTTGGCGGGTGTCGGGGCGCAGCCATGACCCAGTCACGTAGCGATAGCGGAGTGTATACTGGCTTAACTATGCGGCATCAGAGCAGATTGTACTGAGAGTGCACCATTGCGGTGTGAAATACCGCACAGATGCGTAAGGAGAAAATACCGCATCAGGCGCTCTTCCGCTTCCTCGCTCACTGACTCGCTGCGCTCGGTCGTTCGGCTGCGGCGAGCGGTATCAGCTCACTCAAAGGCGGTAATACGGTTATCCACAGAATCAGGGGATAACGCAGGAAAGAACATGTGAGCAAAAGGCCAGCAAAAGGCCAGGAACCGTAAAAAGGCCGCGTTGCTGGCGTTTTTCCATAGGCTCCGCCCCCCTGACGAGCATCACAAAAATCGACGCTCAAGTCAGAGGTGGCGAAACCCGACAGGACTATAAAGATACCAGGCGTTTCCCCCTGGAAGCTCCCTCGTGCGCTCTCCTGTTCCGACCCTGCCGCTTACCGGATACCTGTCCGCCTTTCTCCCTTCGGGAAGCGTGGCGCTTTCTCATAGCTCACGCTGTAGGTATCTCAGTTCGGTGTAGGTCGTTCGCTCCAAGCTGGGCTGTGTGCACGAACCCCCCGTTCAGCCCGACCGCTGCGCCTTATCCGGTAACTATCGTCTTGAGTCCAACCCGGTAAGACACGACTTATCGCCACTGGCAGCAGCCACTGGTAACAGGATTAGCAGAGCGAGGTATGTAGGCGGTGCTACAGAGTTCTTGAAGTGGTGGCCTAACTACGGCTACACTAGAAGGACAGTATTTGGTATCTGCGCTCTGCTGAAGCCAGTTACCTTCGGAAAAAGAGTTGGTAGCTCTTGATCCGGCAAACAAACCACCGCTGGTAGCGGTGGTTTTTTTGTTTGCAAGCAGCAGATTACGCGCAGAAAAAAAGGATCTCAAGAAGATCCTTTGATCTTTTCTACGGGGTCTGACGCTCAGTGGAACGAAAACTCACGTTAAGGGATTTTGGTCATGAACAATAAAACTGTCTGCTTACATAAACAGTAATACAAGGGGTGTTATGAGCCATATTCAACGGGAAACGTCTTGCTCTAGGCCGCGATTAAATTCCAACATGGATGCTGATTTATATGGGTATAAATGGGCTCGCGATAATGTCGGGCAATCAGGTGCGACAATCTATCGATTGTATGGGAAGCCCGATGCGCCAGAGTTGTTTCTGAAACATGGCAAAGGTAGCGTTGCCAATGATGTTACAGATGAGATGGTCAGACTAAACTGGCTGACGGAATTTATGCCTCTTCCGACCATCAAGCATTTTATCCGTACTCCTGATGATGCATGGTTACTCACCACTGCGATCCCCGGGAAAACAGCATTCCAGGTATTAGAAGAATATCCTGATTCAGGTGAAAATATTGTTGATGCGCTGGCAGTGTTCCTGCGCCGGTTGCATTCGATTCCTGTTTGTAATTGTCCTTTTAACAGCGATCGCGTATTTCGTCTCGCTCAGGCGCAATCACGAATGAATAACGGTTTGGTTGATGCGAGTGATTTTGATGACGAGCGTAATGGCTGGCCTGTTGAACAAGTCTGGAAAGAAATGCATAAACTTTTGCCATTCTCACCGGATTCAGTCGTCACTCATGGTGATTTCTCACTTGATAACCTTATTTTTGACGAGGGGAAATTAATAGGTTGTATTGATGTTGGACGAGTCGGAATCGCAGACCGATACCAGGATCTTGCCATCCTATGGAACTGCCTCGGTGAGTTTTCTCCTTCATTACAGAAACGGCTTTTTCAAAAATATGGTATTGATAATCCTGATATGAATAAATTGCAGTTTCATTTGATGCTCGATGAGTTTTTCTAAGAATTAATTCATGAGCGGATACATATTTGAATGTATTTAGAAAAATAAACAAATAGGGGTTCCGCGCACATTTCCCCGAAAAGTGCCACCTAAATTGTAAGCGTTAATATTTTGTTAAAATTCGCGTTAAATTTTTGTTAAATCAGCTCATTTTTTAACCAATAGGCCGAAATCGGCAAAATCCCTTATAAATCAAAAGAATAGACCGAGATAGGGTTGAGTGTTGTTCCAGTTTGGAACAAGAGTCCACTATTAAAGAACGTGGACTCCAACGTCAAAGGGCGAAAAACCGTCTATCAGGGCGATGGCCCACTACGTGAACCATCACCCTAATCAAGTTTTTTGGGGTCGAGGTGCCGTAAAGCACTAAATCGGAACCCTAAAGGGAGCCCCCGATTTAGAGCTTGACGGGGAAAGCCGGCGAACGTGGCGAGAAAGGAAGGGAAGAAAGCGAAAGGAGCGGGCGCTAGGGCGCTGGCAAGTGTAGCGGTCACGCTGCGCGTAACCACCACACCCGCCGCGCTTAATGCGCCGCTACAGGGCGCGTCCCATTCGCCAATCCGGATATAGTTCCTCCTTTCAGCAAAAAACCCCTCAAGACCCGTTTAGAGGCCCCAAGGGGTTATGCTAGTTATTGCTCAGCGGTGGCAGCAGCCAACTCAGCTTCCTTTCGGGCTTTGTTAGCAGCCGTTACTAGTGCGCCTGATCCCAGTTTTCGCCACTCCCCACTTCCACCAGCAACGGCACATCCAGACGGGTACAGTTTTCCATCAGTTGATGAATCTGCTTCGCGACGGCATCAACATCATCTTTATGAACTTCAAATACCAGTTCATCGTGTACCTGCATGATCATACGTACACGCGGTTGCTCAGCCTGTAACCACGCATCAACGGCAATCATCGCCCGTTTGATAATGTCGGCGGCGGTTCCCTGCATTGGCGCGTTAATGGCTGCACGTTCAGCCGCTGCACGACGAGCACCATTGCTGGATTTGATATCCGGCAGATACAGACGGCGTCCGTCCAGCGTTTCAACGTAGCCCTGCTCTTTCGCCTGAGCACGGGTGCGTTCCATATACTCCAGCACGTCAGGGTAGCGTTCGAAGTAAAGGTCCATGTACTTCTGCGCTTCTTTACGTGGAATGTTCAATTGCCGCGCCAGACCGAAAGCACTCATGCCATAAATCAGACCAAAGTTGATCGCTTTCGCGCTACGGCGTTGCTCGCTGGTGACGGTTTCCAGTGGCAAACCAAACACTTCTGCCGCCGTTGCCCGGTGGATATCTTTTCCTTCCGCGAATGCGGTCAGCAAGCCTTTGTCACGCGAAAGATGCGCCATAATGCGCAGTTCAATCTGCGAGTAGTCCGCTGAGACAATCACATAATCCTCTGGCGCAATAAACGCCTGGCGGATACGACGACCTTCTTCGTTACGCACCGGAATGTTTTGCAGGTTAGGATCGGTTGACGATAAACGTCCCGTTGCAGTTACTGCCTGGTGATAAGAGGTATACACACGCCCGGTTTTCGGGTTGATCATCAGCGGCAGCTTGTCGGTGTAGGTCGATTTCAGCTTCGCCAGACCACGATACTCCAGAATCACTTTTGGCAACGGATAGTCCAGCGCCAGTTCTTCCAGTACCTCTTCCGACGTTGACGGCGCGCCACCCGGCGTTTTCTTCAGCGGTTTAATGCCCTGTTTTTCAAAGAGAATGGTTTGTAACTGCTTGGTGGAAGAAAGGTTAAATTCCTCACCTGCAATTTCATGCGCTTTCTTTTCCAGCTCAGCCAGACGAAGGGTGAGCTCTTCAGAATGATTGTGCAGCACTTTCGGATCGATCTTCACACCGTTACGTTCAATGCGTGAAAGCACCGGCACCAGCGGCATTTCGATATTCTCGAAGACGTTCAACGGCCCTTTGTGTTTTTGCAGATCCGGCCACATTTTCAGATGCAACTGCAAGGTGACATCTGCATCTTCGGCGGCGTAACGTCCGGCTTCTTCGAGGGCAATCTGGTTAAAGGTCAGTTGATTTTTGCCTTTACCAGCAATCTCTTCAAAAGTGATGGTTTTGTGCTTCAACCAACGTTCCGCGAGGCTGTCCATATCGTGACGCCCGGCAACGCTATTGAGAATGTAGGACTCCAGCATGGTATCAAACGCAATCCCACGCAGTTCAATGCCGTAGTTCGCCAGAATACCGCGATCGTATTTCAGGTTTTGCCCGACCTTCAGCGCCTTTTCATCTTCCAGCAGCGGTTTTAGCAACTCGAGTGCACGCTCGCGAGAGATTTGATCGGGCGCATCAAGATAATCATGAGCAACCGGAATATATGCCGCTACGCCTGGCTCGATAGCAAAAGAAAGCCCGACCAGGTTAGCAGAGATGTTATCAAGGCTGTCGGTTTCGGTATCAAATGCAAATACCGGCGCTTTTTCCAGCTTCGCAATCCACGCTTTCAGTGTTTCTTCATCAAGGATGGTGACGTAGTTGTCATAAGAAATCATGCCCTGGAAATACAGGTTCTCGGTGATACGAGTCTGCGCGTCTTTCAGGGCTTCATCGACAGTCTGACGACCGCTGGCGGCGTTGATCACCGCAGTACGCACGGCATACCAGAAAGCGGACATCTGCGGGATGTTCGGCATGATTTCACCTTTCTGGGCGTTTTCCATGGTGGCGGCAATACGTGGATCTTTCGCCAACTCTTCCTCGTAAGACTTCAGCGCTACGGCACCCAGCGGTTTGTCTTTATTAACCGCTTCCAGACCTTCATCAGTCAGCAGATAGTTTTCGAGGAACTCTTTCGCCAGCTCTTTGTTCGGACTGGCGGCGTTAATACCTGCGCTCAGCACGCCAACGAACGGTTTGGATGGTTGACCCTTGAAGGTCGGCAGTACCGTTACACCATAATTCACTTTGCTGGTGTCGATGTTGGACCATGCCCACGGGCCGTTGATGGTCATCGCTGTTTCGCCTTTATTAAAGGCAGCTTCTGCGATGGAGTAATCGGTGTCTGCATTCATGTGTTTGTTTTTAATCAGGTCAACCAGGAAGGTCAGACCCGCTTTCGCGCCAGCGTTATCCACGCCCACGTCTTTAATGTCGTACTTGCCGTTTTCATACTTGAACGCATAACCCCCGTCAGCAGCAATCAGCGGCCAGGTGAAGTACGGTTCTTGCAGGTTGAACATCAGCGCGCTCTTACCTTTCGCTTTCAGTTCTTTATCCAGCGCCGGGATCTCTTCCCAGGTTTTTGGCGGGTTCGGCAGCAGATCTTTGTTATAAATCAGCGATAACGCTTCAACAGCGATCGGGTAAGCAATCAGCTTGCCGTTGTAACGTACGGCATCCCAGGTAAACGGATACAGCTTGTCCTGGAACGCTTTGTCCGGGGTGATTTCAGCCAACAGGCCAGATTGAGCGTAGCCACCAAAGCGGTCGTGTGCCCAGAAGATAATGTCAGGGCCATCGCCAGTTGCCGCAACCTGTGGGAATTTCTCTTCCAGTTTATCCGGATGCTCAACGGTGACTTTAATTCCGGTATCTTTCTCGAATTTCTTACCGACTTCAGCGAGACCGTTATAGCCTTTATCGCCGTTAATCCAGATTACCAGTTTACCTTCTTCGATTTTCATATGGCTGCCGCGCGGCACCAGGCCGCTGCTGTGATGATGATGATGATGGCTGCTGCCCATGGTATATCTCCTTCTTAAAGTTAAACAAAATTATTTCTAGAGGGGAATTGTTATCCGCTCACAATTCCCCTATAGTGAGTCGTATTAATTTCGCGGGATCGAGATCTCGATCCTCTACGCCGGACGCATCGTGGCCGGCATCACCGGCGCCACAGGTGCGGTTGCTGGCGCCTATATCGCCGACA
>NZ_JBQDYE010000069.1:0-9746 GCF_052044155.1 Salinisphaera sp. SWV1 | reverse complement strand
CTGGCGAAAGCCGCTGCTCGCACAACCCCTTGTACCGAAACCCAATTGAGGCAAGCTGAGTTTGCGAACTAATCAAGGCCTCTTTTGATGTGAACATCGTCGAGGTCAGATGCAACGCCCGTGCCCGGGTGGGCAAGCGTAGCGAACGATCAGCAGCACCTCGGCACAACGAATCATATCAGTCGTCATACAGCCCACCAGAAACCGATGGACCGGGGCGTAGCCAGCCCCCTCCATCACCATCCGACTGGGCCATGGCGTTAATGAAGGCCAACGGCGCGGCGTGCTTGTCGGCGACACACAACGTCTGGCGGGCCACAGGAAGCTACCACGGGTCGCGACAACGCCGCGAAAGCGCCGGTCGCAGTGCGCTGGATCGGCTTGAACGAGCTGGCTGGTCGCTGCCCGGTTGGCCTTGTAAACTATCATCACTTTCCGGGCCCCGACCCGCCGCCGCAACACGCCGCGCGGTCGGCGCGGCCCGTAATTTCCCGATGGATGCCTGATGGCGTGCCGGCAACACCAGCTGGCGCGCCGTCTGGTCGTGGACGCAACAATGCACAATAACCACCCCGGCACCGCCGCCGTTAGTACGTTGCGCGTCATTGCCTTCGGCTTTGTCGCCACCTTCATTTCGAGCTTCGGCCAGACGTTCTTCGTGGGCCTGTTCAGCGAGCAGTTCGGGTCCGCCGCAAACATCGGCGGCACCACCGTGAGCCTGCTCTACGGGATCGCCACCCTGGCCAGCGGCAGCCTGCTGTTCTGGCTCGGTGGCGCCATGGACCGTATCTCGCTACGGCTCGCGGCCGCGGCTAGCCTAATACTGCTCATCGCCGGTTGTCTTTTCGCCGCTGGGATCGAAACCGGGGCGATGCTGCTGGCCGCTTTCTTCCTGTTGCGCCTGGGCGGCCAGGGCCTGCTCACACAGTTGGCGGTCGTCGCAGCGGCTCGCAACGGCGGTGGGCGACGCGGTGCGACCATCGCCTGGGCGACGATGGGCGTTATCCTCGGCGAAGCGATCCTGCCAGCGACCGTTATCGCGCTACTCGGCCTGCTTTACTGGCGCAACCTCTGGCTCACGGTCGCCGCCTTGTTACTGGCGGTCGTGACGCCGGCCCTGTTGATCCTGCAGCGCGGTATCGTATGGCGGGAGCCGGCGAACCGGTCGGCCGTTCCCGGCGGCTCGCAATCAGCGGCGCCACTGCAGCGCCGCACCTTGCTTTCCGATCGACGTTTCTGGGCCGGCGCGGCCATCATGCTCACGCCACCGTTCATGGCCACCGGTTTTCTGTTCGAGCAGAGCACCATCGCCCACGCCATGAATTGGAACGCCGGAATGATCGGCGCCGCCTTCACCGTGTTCGCCGGGTTCCGCGCCTTCGGCACCTGGTTCTACGGCCGGACCGCGGACCGGTTCGGCACCATCCTCATGACGCGCATTCATCTATCGCCCATGGCTCTGGCATTTGCCTCCCTTGCCCTGCCCCTGGGTCCGGCGTCGATCTGGGTCGCGTTCGCGGGCATCGGGTTCACCAACGGCGCCAACTCGGTACTGTCCGGTGCGCTGTGGGCCGACATGTTCGGCACCGCCGCCGTGGGCACGGTGCGCGGCGTGTTCGGCGCGGCCATGGTGCTGGCCAGCGCGCTGGCGCCAGTGGCCGTGGCCGCGGCCATGTCGGCGGGACTGAGTGCGGCCGGGCTGGGGCTGGTATTCGGCGTCTATGCGTTCGTTGTGCCGATACTGGCCGGGCCTTTCCTTTACCGCCGGCGCTCCTTGGCGCAGCCCGTGGCCGCTGGGTCTGATTGAAAAATCCGATCGACGCCACAGCGCCTGCGTGAGTGTTTGGCGGATGACGCGAAGGGCCGCACGTAGTCTAGTTCGCCCCTTACCTATTCGGCGCACTCGATGCATTTCAGCGCCGTAGGATCCAATTCGAGCCGCCCCTTGGCGATCCATTCGCCGCATTCGATGCACTCGCCGAACTCGCCCCGTTCGAGCCGCTTCAGCGCGTGCTCGATCCGCTGCAACTGCAGACGCCGACGCCGCTCGGAAGCCTGCGCCATGGCCTGCGCCTGCAACGCATCGATACGCGACAACCGCCCGGTGGTGGTCTGGTCGAGTTCGACCGTGGCACGCTGGCTCTTCGATCGCTGGCTTTCATCGCGATACTGCTCGCGCAGGGCATGCAAGGTATGCGACATCGTTTCCGTATCGATTTCCGGATGGGTCATGGTCGTCTGCCGCGTAGTCGAATCGGGCCGCGTCTCTATAATGCCGGTCACCGTCATAGCAATGATATCGAGGCGAGCGAATCAGCCCGGTCTGCACTTTCGGGCTCGGGCGTTCATGCAATCGCCGATCCGAGAGCCGGCTCGAACAGGGACGCTGCCGCCCGCCGACTTTGTCATACAGCGGCTGGGGCTCGAAGCCCGCATTGATCGCCCTTTGATCGCGAACAGCGCCGAGCATCCGGGATGCGGCGGCCCGGCGCGGTGTCCGGGTCCGAAACAAGGCGGGCGGACCGCTTCCGCCGGCCCGCCCGCGTTTTCGTCGATTGTTACCGCACGATCAGCAACGGCACGTCGGCCCGCCGAATCATGTCGGTCGTGGTGCTGCCGAGCAATAATTCGCGAATACGCGTGTGGCCATAGGCGCCCATCACCATCAGGTCGAGATCGTGCTTGCGCTGGTAGTCGTGCAGCGCGGGCTCGACATCGCCGTCAATGATGGCGGTGGTCAGCTGCGCGCCGGCAGCCCGCAGTTTTTCGGCCGCGTCATCGAACTGACGGCGTCTCTTGTCGTTGGGCTGCCCGACATACACCAGATGCGCCTCGACCTGGCCCAGCAGCGGCGTGGCCACCGCGCGCTCGATGACCCGCTGGCCGGTCCGACTGCCGTCAAAGGCGATCAGTACACGCTGGGGCGCCGCAAAACTCTGATTGGTCACCAGGATCGGGCAGGACACGCCGCGGATGACGCGCTCCAGGTTGGATCCCAGATGATCGTCGTCGCCAGCGGATTCGCCGCGTTTGCCGATGGCCAACAGCCGGATGTCGTCGCCCATGTAATGCAGCGCGTCCACCAGTTCGCCGTTGCGCTGGCACGTTGCCGGCTCGGGCCGGCCGGCAGCGGCCGCCCGCTGGCTGGCCGAGTCGAGAAAATCGCGGCCCCGATCCCGCGCCACGCGGGCGCGTTGCGCATCCAGCGCCGCCAGTTCGGTCAGCAGGTGCTCGCGCGTGCCCAGGCCGATCTGGCCGGAATAATCGGTCGAGGCCGCATGCTTGCGGCGGCTGATGACGTTGACGAAGGTCAGGGGCGCATCGAGTTTCGTGGCGGCCCAGACGGCCGCATCGCAGGCCGCCGCCGCATAGGCCGAACCATCGATGCACGCCACGATCGGTCGCTCATCGGACATAGTGCTCTCCTCCTTGTATCAGTGCTGCTCGAGCAGCTTTTCGGCGTCGGGCTTGTCGTGCACCGCGACCTGGTCGACCAGTGTCTTGCTGGCTTCGTTCATGCCCACGATATCGACCGTCATGCCTTCGCGCCGCAAGCGCAGCACCGCCCGGTCCAGCGCTTCCACGGCCGAGATATCCCAGAAATGCGCACGATGCACATCGATGGTCACCGCCGACAAGGATTCGTCGTAGTCAAAGGCATGCCGGAACGAACTCGCCGAGGCGAAGAACACCTGGCCGGTGATCTCGTAGACCCGCCGTTCGCCGTTGTCGGTCAGGTGACTGGTGATATGCAGCAGCCGGCCGACCTTGTTGGCAAAGAACAAGGCCGACAGCAGCACGCCGACGAACACGCCGATCGCCAGATTACTGGTGGCGACCACGACCGCGACCACGGTCACCATCACCAGATTGGTCGACAGCGGATGCTTGGGCATGTCGCGGATCGACTCCCAGGAGAAAGTGCCGATCGAGACCATGATCATCACCGCGGCGAGTGCCGCCATCGGGATCTGGCCGACCCAGTCGGACAGGAACACCACCATGACCAGCAGCACGATGCCGGCGGTGAGCGTGGACAACCGGGTGCGGCCGCCGGATTTCACGTTGATCACGGTCTGGCCGATCATGCCGCAACCGGCCATGCCGCCGATGAAGCCGGTGCAGATGTTGGAAATGCCCTGGCCGCGGCATTCCCGGTTTTTATTACTGCCGCTGTCGGTGAGGTCGTCGACGATGGTCGCCGTCATCATCGATTCCATCAGCCCCACCACCGTCAGCGTCAGCGCGTAGGGCGCGATGATGGTGAAGCTATGCCAGTTCCAGGGGATGTCCGGCCAGATCAGGCTCGGCAGGCTGCCCGGCAGCTGGCCCATGTCGCCGACCGTGTGGATATCGAAGTGGCCGGACATGTAGATGCCGGTCATCACCAGGATCGCGATCAGCGGCGACGGAAAGATGCGCCCGATCACCGGTATGTACGGAAACAGATAGATGATCGCCAACGAGCCCGCCGCCATGGCGTACACGACCCACGAGACATTCGTCAGCTCGGGGATCTGTGCCCAGAAGATGAGGATCGCGAGCGCGTTCACGAAGCCGGTCACCACCGAGCGCGACACAAAGCGCATGTAGTTGGCCAGGCGCAGCGAGCCGGCGATGAACTGGAATATGCCGGTAAGAATGGTGGTGGCGAACAGATAGTCGACGCCGTGTTTCGCCACCAGCGTCACCATGACCAGTGCCATGGAGCCGGTCGCCGCCGAAATCATCGCCGGCCGGCCGCCGACGAAGGCGTTGACGGTACAGATACAAAACGATGCGTAGAGCCCGACCTTGGGGTCGACCCCGGCAATAATGGAAAAGGCGAGCGCTTCAGGTATGAGCGCCAGCGCGACCACCACGCCGGACAACATGTCGGCACGCACATTAGAGAACCAGTGTTCTCGGATCAGTTGCAGCATTTATCTTTCCAAACACAAATAGCCGCGTCGGGTGCGGCGGGCCAGGCGTTCGTTTTCGTTCGCGTGGCCCGCCGCACCCGACGCGGCGCAATATCATCGATTCGGGGATTATTCGCGCTGCCGGGCGCGAGCCACGAATACTAACAGACAAACCGCCGCCCTACAGCCGGCCCCGGGCACCCGGGCGGCGATCCAAGTCGGCCTATCAGTGGCACTCGCTGTCGAACGGGTCTCTCGCGGACGCCGTTGCGGCATTCGTCTTCAGGGTTCGGGCCAACTGCCGGCAGGGATCATCGGCACAACGCAGCGCCTGGTGAATAGCGGCTCGCGTCAGCCCCAGATCGGCCAGCCGATGATCGTCTTCGCCGAGCAGGACCTCGAGCTGGCGCCGGCACGCCCGGTGATCGAGGGCACGGCGTATCCGGGCGATCAGGCCCAGCGGCGGCATCGCCGGCATGTACAGATCGGGGAGAGCAGGCCGCGTCGAGACCAGGCGGCGCGCCCGGGAGCATTCGATCGGACACATAAAACAGGCTCGGTTCAAGTGGCCCGATCCAGACTGATACGCCCGCTTGATTCAATACAGCGCAAAGATCTACATTAGATGTTCAATTTTACTTAACGGACGACGCGGTGCACGCATCGATAAACCCGCCCCGCACGCTGGATACGGACGTACTGCGCAGTTTTGTGGCGATTGCGGAAGCCGGCAGCTTCACCGCCGCGGCGCGCCAGGTTCACCGCACCCCGTCCGCGTTGAGCATGCAGATCAAAGGCCTGGAGAACAGGCTCGCCCAGCCGCTGTTCGTGCGCGAAGCCCGGCGGGTGCGTGTGACCGAACACGGCGAATTGCTGCTGTCGTATGCGCGCCGTCTCCTGCAGCTCAACGCCGAGGCCGTGTCCCATTTCCTCGCCCCCGCGATCGAAGGCCAGGTCGGGCTGGGCTTGCCGGATGATCTCGGGCGCCGGGTGTTGCCGCGCGCGCTCGGCCAGCTTGCGCGCGAACATCCGCAGGTGACGGTCAACGTCGTCGCCCGAGGCAGTGCGGATTTGTCGGCCCGCGTGGCCGCCGGCGAGCTCGACCTGGCCCTGATTTCGGCCGGCAGCGACGATACCGACTCACGCATCGAGGATATCGTGGCGACCGAGCACATGGTCTGGGCCGGGTTGCCGGACGGCCGTGCCGCCCATCGCCGCCCGTTGCCGTTGGCGCTTGCCAATCACGGCTGCGCATGGCGATCCAGCGCCCTGGCCGCACTCGACGGCGCCGATATCGATTACCGTATCGCCTATTCCAGCGAAAGCGGCGCCGGCCAGAGCGCGGCGGCGCTCGCCGATCTCGCGGTCGCCGCACTGCCGGCCGGCCTGGTCGAGCCACCGCTGGTCGCCCTGCGGGAGTTGCCGGCGCTCGCCGCGACGCGTATCGCACTGATCCAGCGTGCGGACGCGGGCACGGCCGCCGAGACCCTGGCCAGCTGTCTGCGCGCTGCGTTCGACGCCGATCAGCGCAACTGACTGTCCTTGCTGGCGCGCCGATTGAAGCCGCCGGCCCGGCGCGCGTGTTCGTCCGCTTCGGCCTGGCATGCCACGCACAGCCGCACGCCGGGGATCAGTTCGCGCCGCCGCTCGGGGATCGGCTCACCGCATTCCTCGCAGTGCGTGAGGCTGGCGCCGCCCTGCGCCAGTTCGCGGCGCGCCTTCGCCACGGCATCGTTCACGGTGTCGTCGATCTGTTCCTGTACCGCGCCCTCGCGCGCCCATCCACTGGCCATCGCATCCTCCGAGCCGTCGGAATCGTCATTAAATAGATGGCATCGCCGGCCATCGTTTGCAAGCACCCCGCTATACTCGGGCCAGCGAAGCGATTGCCAAGCAGCTTGCCAGGAAAGCCCATGACGGACGCCGAAAGCCGAGACGAAAGCCCGCGTTTCGGGCCGCTGTCCGACTACCGCGTCCCGGCCCTGCCGACGCGCGACACGCTGCAGAGCGTGCTCACCCGGGCGCGTGAACTGCTCCGCCGCCGGACCGACGCACCGCGGATCGACCACGCCCGCCTGCATTCATCGACGCTCGACATGCTGGACGCCGCCGCCGCGCCGCCGGCCTGCGGGCCGTTGATCGACGAACTCCAGGCCACGCTCGGCGCCTGGGCCGACCGGGGGCCGGACGCCCCGCGTCTTCAGCTTATCGTGCTGCCGCCGGGCGATCAGGATCGTATTGTCGCCAGCTGGGCCGAACGGCAAGGCCATCATGTGCTGCAAACACCCGCACGAGACGCCATCCTGCAAGCGGACCCCGACGCGTTGCCGGCGCTCGACGGTGATGGCCTGCTGGTCGTACCGGCACTGGAGGCGTGGTTTCTCCGTCACCGCGATGGGCTGTGGCTGATTCGCGCCCTGCTCGACCGGCTGAGCGAACTCGATCGCCGGGCGGTGATCGGCTGTAACAGCTGGGCCTGGCAGTATCTCAAACGGGCGGTGCGCGCCGATGCCGTACTGCCGGCGCCGCTGACCTTCCAACCGTTCGATGGCGAGCGACTGCGTGGCTGGTTTCGAGAGATATCCAGCGCGAATACCGAGCAACCGATGCGGTTCCGGGACGCGGCCTCGGGCGACGATATGCTGGCCCTGAGCGCCGATGGCAAGCCCCACGACCGACTGATCAGCCTCGCTGCGGCAAGCCGCGGCGTGCCATGGATCGCGTGGCGACTATGGCGCCACAGCCTGCGCCAGCATATTGCCGCGAACGACGACACGGATAACGGCGTCGATGCCGCGACCGCCGACGCCGCTAACGGGGATGCGCATACCCTGTGGGTGACCGCATTCGAGGCGTTCTCCCTGCCGAGCCGCCGCGGCGACGATTCGCTGCTGGTTCTGCATGCCCTGCTGATCCACGGCCCCATGTTGCCGGCGCGGCTCACCGACGTGCTGCCGTTCACCGGAACCGCGAACACCATCAACAGTCTGCTGGCCGCGGGTATTCTGGCGCACGATGCGCAGGGCCGCCTGACCTGCACCCCCGAAGCCTACCCCACGATCCGTACCGGCCTGACGACGGCCGGCTTTCCCGTCGCCGAGGTCTGAGCCATGGCTGGAGCCAACGACAGCGGCCGGCAGGCCGCACACCTGATCCACAATCTCCAGGACATCAACTTTCTCAAGATCGCGCTGATCGTGAGCGGCACGGCGGTCGCCATTGTCGTGATCCGGCGGTCGCTGCCGTTCCTGGCCGAACGCGGGCCAAACCAGCTGCGTCTGCTGCTTCTCGGCGCGGTGCCGATTCTGCGGCTCGCGCTGCTGGCGATCGCCATCCTCTGGTTGATTCCGATCGTGTTCAACGTGACCTTCCAGAATTTTCTGGTGATCATGGGCGCCGCCAGCCTGGCGATCGGCTTCGCCTTCAAGGATTACGTCTCCAGCCTCATCGCCGGCATCGTGGCGATCTTCGAGCGTCCCTATCGCCCCGGCGACTGGGTGAAACTCGGCGACGCCTACGGCGAGGTGCTTTCGGTCGGGTTGCGCGCGGTGCGTATCAACACGCCGGACGACAACGTCGTCACCGCGCCGCACGACACGCTCTGGAACTCGAACGTCGCGAACGCCAACGATGGTTCGCGCACGCTCATGTGCGTGGCCAACTTCTATGTCGCGCCGGATCACGACGCACAGAAAGTCCGCGCTGCGCTGCACGAAGTCGCGCTCACCAGCGCCTATCTGGAATACGACAAACCCATTGTCGTGGTGCTGTCTGAAACGCCCTGGGGCACGCACTACAAGCTGCGCGCCTACCCGTTCGACATGCGCGATCAATTCCTGTTCATCAGCGACATGACGGTGCGCGGCAAGGCGGCGATCGCCGCACTCGGCGCCCGGGCGGCAAGCGTACCGGCCGGCATGGCGGCGCCCTTGGGCCCATGACCGGCGGCGAATCCGGTCTGCCGCGGCCAGCACAGCGGCCGATTGCGTCGACGCGCCAGCACCACGTGCGTCGCGTTCGATCCGCGGAAACCGTGAGTCGATCGCCCGGCATCCGCTCACCCGCGCCGAACGATCGATTCACGCCCCGCGATTTCGCGCTATTGCGCCGGGCCAGCGGCACCATCGGGTTGCGTCGATGCGCCCGATACGTCGGACGGTGACGGCTGCGGGCCCTGGGACGAGCCCGGCTTCGCGGCCGCGCCCTGATTCGTCGTCATCCCGGACCCGGCTCCCATCGAGGCGTGGCCCGTGGGTTTGTGATGATGTTTCCAGGCCATGCGATGACGCTCACCACGCCGGCTCGATTGCGCCAGCTGGTGAATCAGCGGCTGGGCCGCCTGGATGCAGCCTTTGAGCGGTTCATCGCCGCATTGAACGCGCAGGCCCTGGCCGTGGCCGAGTTGCAGATCGAAACCCTTGCCCTGCAGCGCAGCGGGGCCGCCCGGAGGCGGCGGTGGCGGGTGATGGTGGCCGGGCGGCTTGGGGGGCGGATTGGGCGGGCCTGCGTCCGGCGATGATGGTTGCGCCAGGGCCAGGCCACCGCTGGCCAATACGATGCCGATGGCGACCAGACTTGTTCTCAACATGGCAGCTACTCCGCTGTATCGAGGGATGAGCCGGCGCGCGATACGTGGCGCCGGTCGGCCATGCTTAGCACGGCCGGCCGGCGGCGGATAGCCATATAATTAATCCGATACAAAAACAGCTGAAAATCCGCTGTTTTTCAACGCCCTCGAAAACGAAAGCCGGCCCGTGCCCGTCTTTTGTTTTCTTGATTAGTTCGGAAACTCAGCAGGGTCAGGATATGACCCACCGAGTTCGGATAATAAAGCCATAACCCACA
>NZ_JBQDYE010000068.1:0-10236 GCF_052044155.1 Salinisphaera sp. SWV1 | reverse complement strand
ACGGTCGGCGCGGGTGACGGTTTTGCGGTCGGCTTCATCAGCGCCCGGCTGGAAGGCGCTACGCCGCGGGCCGCGCTTGAGCGCGCCAACGCGATCGCCGCCCGCGTGATTCAGTATCCGGGCGATTCGGACGGGCTGCCGCTACTGAAAGAGCTCATATCGCGCGAATGAATATGACAGCCGGCGCCAGTAGCCGGGGCTGCGTTGTGCACGCAGTTCCGTAGAGCGCCGCGTGTATCTGTTTTCGTTAGTTCTCACAGCGCTACGGCCCTCGACGGGCGCGACGGCGGCGCCTTGCGCGAGCGGTATAATCGCCCCACATGCCCTCAGTCCGTCCGAATAACACACCGCGACATTCGCTCGCCCTGCCCTCGACTCGACCTATGCGCCACCTCCCAGACAATCGCGACCGCTTGATCTTCGCCCTCGACGTACCCGACACCGATGCGGCCCGCGCGTTGGTCGCAACCCTGGGCGACACGGTCACCTTCTACAAGGTCGGCCTGGAACTGGCGATGTCGCCGGGCTATTTCGAGCTGGTCGACTGGTTGAAGACGCGCGGCAAGAAGGTCTTCGTGGACGTAAAACTGTTCGATGTCCCGGCCACCGTGGCGGCCGCGGTCGCCCGGCTGGATGCTCGCGATGTGGACTTCATTACCGTTCACGGCAACCAGGGCATCATGGAAGCGGCCGGCGCGGCGCGCAAAGGCAACGCGAAGATCCTGGCGGTGACCGCGCTCACCAGCCTGGATCGCGGCGACATGACCGATCTGGGATTCGACTGCGATATCGACGAGCTCGTGCTTTCCCGCGCCCGGCGCGCACTGGAAGCCGGCTGCGACGGCATCGTTTCCTCGGGCCTCGAACTGGAGCGCTTGCGCGCCGAGGCCCCGGAGACGCTGATCACGGTCACACCAGGCATCCGTCCCGTGGACAACGAGGCCCCGCCGGACGACCAGAAACGCGTGATGACACCGGCCCGAGCCATCGCGGCCGGGGCCGATTATCTAGTGGTGGGGCGCCCGATCCGGCAGGCGACGGATCCTGCGGCGGCGGCCGCGGCCATTCAGGAAGAAATCGTCGCCGCGGTGCTCGCGCGCAGCTGAGTCGGCTCAGGCAAAGCCGTAGAGCGCGGCCGGATTATCGACCAGGATGCGCCGGCGCGTCGCCTCGTCGGCCATATCCGCCAGATTGTCTAGCAGGACGGCATCGTCCGGGTAATCCGCACGCGCGACGCCGACATGCGGCCAGTTCGAGCCCCAGATCACGCGCTCCGGCGCATGCGCGATCACACGGCGCGCGATCGGCGCGACATCGGCGAAATCCGGCGCACCGACACGGCTGGTTTCGTACAGGCCGGCAATCTTGAACCAGGCATTGCCGCGGTCGATCAGCCGCAGCAGTGTATCCACGCGTGGATCATCGGCCGCTACCGGCGCCAGGAACTTGCCGGTGTGGTCGATGATGTAGTCGACCTGGATCGCTTCCAGCACCGGCCGATGGCGCTCGATCTCGCGGCCGTCGAACTGCACCATCAAATGCCAACCCCATCCGCGGATACGGGCTTCGACTTCGGCCATGCCGTCGATACCCACAGCACCGCCCGGCAGATTCATGATACGGGCCCCGCGCACGCCGAGTGCATGGTATTCGGCCAGCTCGGCATCGGTCGTGTCCGGCCCGACGACCACCACACCGCGCGCGGTTTCGGCGCCGACGGCTTTCAGACCCGCGATCGTCGCGCCGTTATCGAACTGGTAAGCATTGGACTGGGTGATGACGACCCGTTCCAGGCCCAGGCGGCGCTGGACCACGGCATAATCGTCGGGCGTGGCCAGTTCGGCGATCGGCGGCCCGCCGGGCTGCGACGCGTAACCCTCGAGATAGACATGGATGTGACAGTCGGTTGCGCCTTCGGGCACATCGATCCGGGGTGCCGGGCCATCGAGAGGGCGCGTG
Organism: Salinisphaera sp. SWV1; assembly: GCF_052044155.1. Lineage (NCBI taxonomy): Bacteria > Pseudomonadati > Pseudomonadota > Gammaproteobacteria > Salinisphaerales > Salinisphaeraceae > Salinisphaera > Salinisphaera sp. SWV1. The sequence goes on along the minus strand of NZ_JBQDYE010000068.1, from coordinate 8,277 downwards.
TTAACCGGGATATCGCGCATCAATCGGCGTCCGCCCGGACATAGCGCGTCAACGCATCACGATCGATCTCGATGCCAAGACCGGGCCCCTCCGGCACGCGAACCCACCCCTGCTCGTGCTCGATCGGCGCGCGCAGGACCGCCTGACGAATCGGATTCGGGGTGCGGTCGAATTCCAGTATCGGCGCCCGGGGGCTGGGTCGCGGGGGCGCGAACGGGATGGTCGCCAGGCAATGCAGGCTGGCGGCCAGTGCGATGCCGCTGCCCCAGACGTGCGGGACGATACGCACGCCATACAGGCCGGCCATGTCGACGATACGACGCATTTCGCTGAAACCGCCGGTGCCGCAGACATCCGGCTGCAGGATATCGACCGCCCCGGCTTCCAGCGCCTGGCGCATGCCGTGGCGACCGTGCCAGGTTTCACCGCCGGCCAACGGCAAAGGCTGCGCTGCGCGCACCCGGGCGTACACCGCCGGTTCTTCCGGGATCACCGGCTCCTCGAACCAGTCGATGTCGAAGCGCGCCGCAGCTCGCCCGACTTCGATCGCCTCGAGTGCATCGTAACCGTGGTTGGCGTCGATCATCAGCTGGGTCTCCGATCCGATCGCCTCGCGTACCGCGGCGATCGTCGCCATATCCTCGTCGTAGCCAAACCCGATCTTGATCTTGACCGCAGCGAAGCCTTCCGCGACATAACGTGCCGTTTCCGCGGCGGTGGCCGCGGTGCGATCCGGGCCGTCCGGACGAAAGCCGCCTGTGGCATAGGCCTGGACCGTGTCGCGGAAACGACCGCCCATCAACGTGGACACCGGCACGCCGAAGTGCTTGCCCTTGATGTCCCAGAGCGCGATATCGATGCCCGACAGCGCGGTCACGGTCACGCCACGCTGCCCCTGATCGCGCAGCGCGTGATAAAGCTCCAGCCAACGCACGTCGGTAGCCAGCGGATCGCGCCCAATCAGCAACGCGGCGTATGCCTCGACCGCCGCCGCGTTCACCCGTGGCGGGCCGAGACACTCACCCCAGCCGATCGTACCATCGTCGCAGATCACTTCGACGAGACAGTGCTGGCGCCGCTCGAAGCGCCCGGAAGCGCTCTCGAATGGTTCGGCCAGCCCGTGATCCAGGCCGTGCGTGCGGACCTCCGAGACACGCATCAGCCGGCACTCCGAATGAGCGAAGCCATCATCTCGCTCTCCTCTTCGGTGAGATCGGTCAACGGCGGCCGCACGGGTCCGGCATCGAACCCAGCCCGGCGCACGCCAGCCTTGATCGCCGACACCGCATAGCCCACGTTGCGGTCGCGGATCGCAGCGAAGGGGTAGAAGAAATCGTTGAGGATGGCGGTCGTCTGCGCATGATCGCCGGCACGCAGCGCGTTGTAGAAGCGCTGAGCCAGCTCCGGCACAAAGTTGAACACGGCCGAGGAATAGGTCGTGACCCCGGCGCCCAGATAGGCCTCGGCGAACAGTTCCGCCGTCGGCATGCCACCCAGATACGTGAGCCGGTCGCCGAGTCGCGCCGTGATCTCGCGGACCAGACCGATATCACCGGAGCCATCCTTGAACCCGATGAGATTCGGGCAGCGCTCGCACAAGGCTTCGAGCGTATCGGCCTGCAGGATCGAGTTGCCGCGATTGTAGACGATCACGCCGACATCCACGGCTTCGCAGATCGTCTGGATATGCGCCATCAAGCCCGCCTGACTGACCCCGATCAGATAATGCGGCAACAGTAGAATACCATCGGCTCCGGCGGCCTCGACCTCGCGCGCAATCGATACGGCCATGCGCGTGCCATAGCCGCAGCCGGACACGATGGGCGTGTCACCGGCCGCGGCCTTGGCCTCGCGCACGATCTGCGGGATTTCCTCAGGCGCGAGCGAGAAGAACTCCCCGGTGCCTCCGGCGGCAAACAGGGTCGCCGCGTCGAAGCCGGACAACCAGCCGATATGCTCGGCATAGGGCCCGGGCGCGAAGTCGCCGTCGGCATCGAAAGGCGTGACCGGGAAGGAAAGCAGGCCGGAGGCCAGCGCGGACTTCAGTTCAATGGGCTGCATAAGATTCGGCGGTACCGCTCCGATTGCGTGGTGGATACCGCCGACCCTAACTCATCTTATCTCATAATTGAAGAGATATTACCACATGGTCTAAGCGCCACGAATCAGGCGCCGATAGCGATTCTGGCTACCCTTGAGGTGCGCCCGCATGGCTTCGCGGGCGCTGTCGATATCGCGTTCCGACACCGCCCGAATGAGGGCGAGATGCTCGGCCTGGATCTGCTCCATGTAGCCCTCGGGCGCAGCAGCCTCGACATTTTCGGGCAACGCCGAACGCGGTATCAGATGCTCCCCCATGAGGGTAAGAAATTCGCGAAAACGCGGATTGTTGGTGGCGTCCGCCACCGCCAGGTGCAGCGCCATATCGGCCGCGACGGTGGGCTGATCCGCTTCGATGAGACGGTTCAGGTCGTCGAAGCGTTCGAACAGAATCTCTTCCTGAGCCGGCGAGCGGCGCTCGGCGGCCAGCGCCGCGGCCTCGATCTCGATGGCCGAACGCAATTCCAGCACTTCGATCATCGAGGATATTCGCGCCCGATCCACCGGTTTGAAGCCAGGCCCCTGCTCGGTGGGCTCGCGCACGAAAACGCCCACGCCATGGCGGACATCGACCAGCCCATCGGCGCGCAGTGAAGCGATAGCTTCCCGCACCACCGTGCGGCTCACGCTGTATTCGCGCGTCAGGCCCGCTTCGCTGGGCAGCTTGTCGCCCGGCCGCAGGTCGCCACCAACGATGAACTCGCGCAGACGACCACTGACTTCGGCGACGAGATTGCGTCGGTTCTTCTTCTTTTTCAATGGTGCAGCCGCACGTTTTTTTGGCGTATCCGCGCTGATTTCTGGATTACTCACGTCATTCACCCCTTGGTGCTCGAGCCGGTCCCACTGTCAGATTTTCCCGCCCAGCCATCCGCAGCAAACCATGCCTTTTCGACCAACGTCTTAATTGTATGATCACCGTAGCTCTGTCATCTTACAACAACCGTGATCGGCACGCACCGAGGAAGGAGCTGCATGATGACCCTGAGAACCTTACACGCCGTACTTTACTTATCGCTGACCTGGCGGCCAGCCGGTAGCCATTCCGGCCCAGACTCACTTACGGACGGACCGCCTCAACGGTCGCCCTCCTTCCGAGGACAGCTCCCAGATAAAAGTCGCATATCGTTCTAGGAAGTACTAGGCGACCGTCGATCAATAGTGAGTGGAATCGCTCCCCAATTTGTAGATGCAATGATGGCAACTGACAAGGTTCCGGCACAACACGTTAAGCGAGCGCGAATGTGGAACGTCGCGGAAGCCGCCCAGGTTTCAATTACGAGCCTATCGCGCCGTTTCAGCGACAAGTGTGTGCGCTTGTCGCGAGACTTGACGTTTCGCAGCGAGTATTCAGTCAGCCGTCTCGGATATCGCCAAGATCACATAGCCGCCGGCTCGCGTGGCGGCAGTAAGCAATTGACGGGAAGGGCGCTTGTCGCGGCGCAGCATAATCCGTACAGCCTCGGTCCTGCCGGACGAAAAGCCAGGCGCATGCTCCTAGCCCGCGATGCGGATGGAGTTGACGTGTTCGAACGCCAATATCTTGCGATTCTAGGTTGTGATCGGATCGCTGGTCTCGATAACGACGCCCCATACACCCGTTATAGATCACTTGGCAGATCGTGGGTGCAATAAACGGCGCTTGTTTCACGAACCCAGCATTGGGCTCGGATCGCGCGTTTCACTCACATAGGTGGTGCTTGAATCGTTGTCGCTTAGTATAAGCCACTAAAATGGAGTCTCTCATGAAGATCAACTCGAAAGTCGCATGCTTTTTCACAACGGGAATCGCCCTCACGGCCATGGCAACAGGCACCGCCTGCGCGGCCACAACACTTACATTATCCGACGATCAACCCCCGAACTACCCGACGGTACAAGGGGATAAGGCCATGGCCCGCTATCTTAGCGCGATTAGCAACGGTCAGATGACTATTAAAGTTTATCCCAATGGCCAACTCGGCAGTGAACAGTCGGTTGGCGAACAGGTCCAATCCGGTGCGATTGATATGGCCCGGATTAACGCTGCTCCACTAGCCAACTTTGATTCCAAAATGGGCGTGTTAAGTCTGCCTTATATCTTTACCAGCAAACAAGGTGAATGGCGCGTTCTCAACGGCCCGATCGGCCATAAGCTTCTGCAATCTCTCAAGAGCGCCAAGATGGTCGGCCTCGCCTACTACGACTCGGGTCAACGCAGCTTTTACACCACGAAAAAAGCTGGCCCGATCAAATCCATCAACGATTTGAAAGGCATGCGCATTCGAGTGCAGAAGAGCAAGCCCATGATCGCCATGATCAAAGCGTTGGGGGCCACCCCCGTGCCCATGTCCTATGGCAACGTATACAGCGCATTGCAAAATAATGCGATCAGCGGCGCGGAGAACAATATACCGTCGTACGGCCCCTATGGCGTACGCCATTACGAGGTTGCCCCTAACTATACGTTCGACAGTCACTCGCGCGTTCCGGAGGTTGTCGTTGTTGGCTTGAATACATGGAAAAAACTCTCGTCACAACAGCAGGCCTGGTTGCAGGAAGCTGCCCTTGCTAGTGAAGCCGTCGAGGAAACAGCTTGGCAGCAACTAGTCCAAAGAACGCGTAATAAATTGAAAGGCAAGGCTAATTTTTATCATGTGGATGCCGCAAAGTTTCAACAAGCTATGGGCCCAGTGTACAAAAAATACGGAAAAGAATACGGCAGCTTGATTCAGGAAATAAAGAACGCGGAGAAAGAATCAAGCCAAGAAAGCAAGTAATAGACATACTTGACGGAATCATACGCTGCGAACGATTGGGCGATGATGTCTGAAAATCATGATGAATTTTTTCATTGCCGTCGCGGCTTATGCGGCGACGGCGATGACTTGTTGATGATTATGAGTTTATCCGGTGTATTTCAATGAAAAAAATTGCTGCCCGAGCCGAAGAGGGATTTGCTCGATGTATTGAGATTGTATGTGTAGCGCTTTTTATTGCCATCACACTGGATATCTCTTTTGAAATACTTGGGCGTTATGTTCTGGGCTCGCGCGCGCCAGCTTGGACTTTAGAACTAGCTTTGATGCTGATGATTTGGCTAAGCATGCTCGGTGCCGGGCTAGGCGTGCGTCAGGGCACCCATATAGCGGTCATGTTCGGCGTTCAGACGCTACCACGGCCCCTACGTGTCGTCGCCTACCGATTGGCTTGGCTGGCTGTCGCGGCTTTTGCCTGTTTTCTTATCTGGCAAGGTTGGTTATCGGCGCAACAAGCCATGTCCGAATCATTTTCGACCATGAACGTCGCCGTAGGCTGGATGAACCTCGCGGTGCCGGTTGGCGGCGTCTTGATGGTAGTTTATGCCGCGTTTAACCTTATTCAGGCGGATGTGCCAGTCGCTTACGATAACGCTGTTTCGGTCGGGTTCTTGGCCAGAGCGACGGCAATTGCGCTGATCTTGCTAGCCCTTGGCTGCGGTGTAGCGACACTGGGCGTTCAGACGATGATGGGGCCGACCGGCGTGTTGGCCGGTTCTTTCGTCGTGCTACTTGGCCTGTCGGTGCCGGTCGCCTTTGCATTGGGTCTGGCCAGCTTGGTCACCGCGCTGTGGATGGGCGTTCCAGGCTCGCTCGTTGCCCAGCGCCTGATTGGTGGTATCGACTCCGGGCCGCTGCTGGCCATTCCCTTTTTTATTTTAGCTGGGCAGATCATGGCCCAGGGCGGTATAGCATACCGGCTGGTGCAGTTTGCTCGGGTGCTGGTCGGCCCGATACCCGGCGGGTTGGCCATGGTCAATGTTGTGACTTCGATGTTGTTTGGTGGTATTTCCGGCTCAGCAGTGGCTGACGTTAGTGCCACCGGCTCCATGCTTATCCCGACGATGAGAGCCGAGGGTTACGATGCCGACTACAGCACGGCAGTGACCGTTGCCGGTTCAACTCAGGGGATCATTATCCCGCCCAGTCAAAACGCGATCATATACAGCCTGGCTGCTGGCGGTGTTTCGATCAGCGGACTGTTTCTTGCCGGTTACATACCGGGATTTATTATCGGCGTATCGCTGATGATCGTCGCGGGTATCATCGCCGTTCGGCGAGGTTATTCTGGCACGCCACGCCCGCCGCTCGGCGAGTCTCTTCGTATTTGTCTTGCTGTTATACCGGCGTTGGCGGTCGGTGTGGTCATCGTCGGAGGCATCGTATTCGGTTTTTTTACAGCCACGGAATCCGGCGCAATCGGCGTTTGGCTGGCGTTGCTGGTTACTGGACTGATTTATCGCGAATTGACTTGGCAGAAGCTCTGGCACATTGGCGCGCAGTCGGTTCGCGTGACCACCATGGTGATGTTCCTGATCGCGTCCGCGTCAGCGTTTGGCTGGCTCATGGCGTTTCTCAGTATTCCACATGACCTGGCGGCGGGATTGACTCATGTTTCGAGCAACTGGGTCATTCAACTCCTTCTACTCAATATTCTCGTATTGATGCTTGGCGCGGTCATGGATATGGCGCCGCTAATCTTGATCCTGACGCCCGTTTTGCTGCCCATCGTCACAGCTCCGCCGATCAATATGTCGCCGGTCCATTTCGGGATTGTACTGTTGCTCAATCTAGCGATCGGATTGACTACACCGCCGGTGGGCACCGCACTGTTCGTAGGTAGCGGCATTGGGGGCGTATCGCTGGAAAGTGCAAGCAAGGCCATGCTCTATTTCTGGCCGCCCCTGATCATTGTGTTGCTTTTAGTGACGTATGTGACCCCGGTTGTTGAGGTGCTACCTCATCTATTCGGCGCTCTTATGCAGTGAGATTCCGCAGCAAAGGATACCCAGCCTCATAAAAATCGCACCTAATACAGGCTGTCAACCAGGAATTAGCACAAGTCGAAGCATTAGCAATGAGACGTTTGAGTAGGTGAGCCGACCGTCGCGTTTTGCCGATGATATCTGCGATATTTTGATAACTACGCTTAGCCATAGCGCTCCAACACGGTTATGACGTTTTGCTCGCATTTGCAGCCCCTTGGGCTATTGAATTTCAACATAAGCGACTTGTGTCTCACAACAAAAATTAATCCGAACTTTATATCTCAAGTTCTTCTAGATTACTTCAACAAGACCGATGACTGGAGTTTCTGGATGGACACTAAATTGATTCGAAATCGCTAAGGAGCAAGCCATGCTGCAACGGCTTCTGTTGACGGGCGCGGCCGGCGGTGTAGGCACCGCGCTGCGGCCGTTCCTGCCACGAATTGCACACCATGTCGTACTCTCGGACCACGAGGTCGTAACCGACACGACTGAATACGAGAGCTTCATCGCCTGTGATCTGAGCGAACGCGCGGCGGTGCGTGATCTGGTGGCCGGATGCGACGGCATCGTCCATCTAGGTGGTATATCAATCGAAAAACCCTTCGATATGATTCTCGATGCCAATATTTTGGGTACCTACAATGTTTTCGAGGCGGCCCGGGCGCACGGCCGACCCCGCATCGTTTTTGCCAGCTCCAATCGCGTGACAGGCTATTACAAGCGCGAAGATAAAGTTGATACCCATTGCGTGCCCCGCCCTGATTCGCTCTACGGTGTCTCGAAAGCCTTTGGCGAGAATCTCGCGCGCCTGTATTTCGATAAATTCGGCCAGGAATGCCTGTCGATCCGGATCGGCTCCTGCTTCAAGCAGCCGAAGAACCCGCGCATGCTTGCGACGTGGCTAGCAGCAGAAGATCTGGCCACTCTATGCGAGCGCGGGTTCACGGCGCCGCGCGTGGGGAATACGATCATCTACGGCGTATCGAACAACGACGAGCGCTGGTGGGACAACTCGGCCGCGGATTTCCTGGGCTGGCGACCACGCCATAGCGCCGCCCGGTGGCGGGATACGGTGCTTGCCGAGGCGGCCCCACAAGATCCGGACGACCCTGCCGTGGTCTATCAGGGTGGCGATTTCGCAGCCGCCGGCCATCCGGAAGACACCCACTGATTGTGTTGAACATACACACGCCCAGCGCTTGTATTACATGGTGATCGTCACCATCAACCCGCTAACGGCTCAAAGGAGCGAAGGCGCGCCATGGCGACAGATGGAATGTCTTCGCTGTTCTTAATTGTCTTGATCTAGAAAGTGTCCGTCCAGAAACTCCAACTATCTGATTGCGTTGTAGAATCGGGGCAATATAAAAGTGGAAAACTCCGGGCGC
>NZ_JBQDYE010000067.1:0-10611 GCF_052044155.1 Salinisphaera sp. SWV1 | reverse complement strand
TGTTCACACGGAATATCTGGTCATCAATACCGTATTTACACGGCATACAGACCCTTCGTTTTCCGCTAATCCCCGGAATCGTGGTGCCGCACCGCGGTAACCAGAGTGACCAACTCAGTTCACCAAATCGCGGGTGCGCCAGGCCACGGACAACGCCCGGTCGTGTCGAAAAACGCCGCGGTCGTGCGCAAGCATCTGGGCAACGGTCATATCCCGGCGCAGTGGGCCGAAACCGTCAATCACTTCGCCCAGCACGTGCTCTCGTCGTATCTGAACACTCACCGCTACTGTCCGTTCGCCCGCGAACACGTCGATGCTCAGGGCAAGATCCGCAAGACCGATCCCGATGCTGAGGTCGCCACGCCGGATGACAAGTTCAAACTCTTGCCGAATGCGTCCACCCGCATCAAAGCTGGCCTCGACTTCGACACGCTCGATGCACAGGTCTATGCGATGAGTTACGATGCCGCCGCTCGCCAGTTGAATGCCGAGCGAGATAAGCTGTTTAAATCCATAAGCAAGCCCCACACTCCGCGTTCTGACTGACGCTTTCAACCGGAGTGCTCAGACCCATCTCTGGATTGGAAAAGACTACCCGCTTGGCTCGGCATCACGTCGCTGGGTGGCCGACAGTGTCGTGGATGCGTCCAGGAACGCAATGGACGGATAACGCCGCGCATGTCGGTTTCCGATCACGCCAACAGGCCTCGCCGACTATTATGGGCCCGTCGGGATAGCCGGATTCGGGGTTGTCGGGCGGCCTTTGGAGTGCCCTGGAGCGCATCGACAGAGCGCACGTGAACGACTATGAAAAGGTCTGCCGATAATGTCCATTGAGATACACCCTAAGGCGATTCTCGGGGCGGCCAACGAGGGCATCTACGGGCTGGACAATGAGGGGCGAGTGATCTTCGTGAACACGGCCGCCGAACAGTTGACGGGCTGGAGCCGAGAAGAGCAACTTGGCGCAATTCAGCATGAGCTGATCCATCACAGTCACAAGAACGGTCAGCCTTATGCGCTGCACGATTGCCCGATTTACGCCACACTGCGCAGTGGCACGACGCACCGGGGAGTCGAGACGTTCTGGACCAAGGACGGCGTTGGCCTGCCCGTCAGCTACACGAGCGCCCCGCTTTTCGATGAGAAACAGGGGATCGTCGGCGCCGTGGTCACTTTTTCGGATCGTAGCACCGAGCTCTTGGAGCGCCGCTACCGGGCGTTGGTGGATGCGACCTCGAATTACGTCTGGTTGTGCGATGCCGATGGAACACTGAAGGAGGTCGATCAGGTGTGGCTGGCCCTAAGCGGGCTTTCGCGAGCGCAGGCCATCGGTAGCGGCTGGATGGATGCGATAGATTCGGCGGATCGCGAGGAATACCAACGCGCCCGGGCACGCGCGATCGACGCGGGTGAAGCCTTCGAACACGAGCTTCGTATCCAGTGTGCGGACGGCCGCCTGCGCTGGTTTCGGCATAATCTTGTGCCGGTCGAGAATGGCAACGGCATCCTCGTCGAATGGGTCGGTGCCGGCGAAGATATTACGGAGCAGAAGGCTCACGAATACCAACTGGAACGGCAGGCGGCGCGCGACCCGTTGACAGGCCTGTTCAACCGACGCGAATTTGAGCAGACGCTGGCCGAGGAAATGGTGCAGACCAGACGTCTCGGTACGCCACTCTCACTGATCATGCTGGATATCGACAACTTCAAGGCCATCAACGATCGGCACGGCCACGATACCGGCGACGAAGTTCTGGAATCCGTGGCTGGTGAGGTCGGTCGGGCGATCCGGGGCACTGATACATTGGCCCGGTGGGGCGGTGAAGAGTTCGCCATCCTGCTGTCCGGAGCCGATATAAAGAATGCAGCACGTGTAGCCGAAAGCGTCAGAACCCGTGTGGCTAAAGCGCGCTTCCCTCAGGCCGGACGGATCACGGTCAGTCTAGGCGTTGCTCAGTACAAGCGTTGCGACACTGCAGAAAGCCTATTCAAACGGGCCGACGAGGCTTTATACGAAGCGAAGGAATCAGGCCGCGATCGGGTCGTCATACATTCGTGACCGTGCGGCAACTCTATGCGACGCAACTTTGCACGCTTGGCTCGTGGCGCTCGATGGTTATGGTGCGCTCGGTTAGACGCATGACACGTGGGATGCGGTCCTACCCCTGCCAGCAGGGGTTCGTAGACGATGGTGAACAAGGCCACGTGTTTCCTGGGTGTGGATGTCGAGACGGATCGTGAAGGTCTCGAAGCACTGCGTGCGACCGATCACCGGCCCGCCCTGACCCAGCGGACCGGCCTGGATACGTTCCAGGCGGTGCTGGCAGGGACTCGGCGCGGAACGGTTGATCCAGCGTTGCCCGAGTGCATGCGGTGGGTCCGGGAGGCCCGGATCCTGCCGTTTGTCTGTGATCTGGCGATAGGCGATGTCTCGATGGCGGCGGCGGACGGGGGTATGTCCGGTCATGGAGGCCGCACTGGCGCGCGTTGAAGCGGTCTGTTGCGGCACCGTCACCGGTGCCGGCGGCTGAGGATCGGGATCAGCCGGAGAAGAAGGGGCCTTGTAAACGGCCGCGTCGGCCGAGCCTGGGCAGCTAATCGCCGCTTGTTACGATGAGCCGGTGGTGTTGGGCGGTCCGCAGGCCGGCGCGATCTCGGTGAAAGAAAGCGCTGAATCGCCTCGCATCTGGAAACGGTGTTTTAATACCTTTGGGTTTAATTCCCCGCCGCTTGCGGCGCATTCGATTAGCCGACGACATAAGGCGAGCGTTTAGCGACGCCTTATCAGACACGATCCGGCATACCCCGCGGCTTGCCGCGGGGTTCTTGATTCGTCACGATTCGGCAATGGCCGCCTCCACCAATGGCGGAATGTCCTCGGGCGGACGGGCCGCGCTGAGCCAGAAGCCCTGTCCCCAGCGGCAGCCCAAGTCAACCAGTCGCGCGCGCTGAGCATCGGTCTCGATGCCTTCCGCCAGGGTTTCCATCGATAGATTACGTGCCATATCGGTGATTGCGGCGATGATGGAGTCGCCGCGCTCGTTCGATGCCAGTTCGTCCACGAACAACTTGTCGATCTTGAGGGTGTGCAATGGCAGCGACTGCAGGCGCGCGAGCGACGAGTAGCCGCGGCCGAAGTCATCCAGTGCGAAGCGAAACCCCAGTGCGCTCAGCTCGCGCATGGAATGCTCGACGGATTCCACATCGTGCATCAGCATGTCTTCGGTCACCTCGAGCGACCACCACTCCGGTGCCGCGCCGCCTGCGGCGGCCAGATCGGCGATATGGCGCGCCGCGTCCGGCCCCTGCAATTGGCTGACGGCAAGATTCACCGACATGTACAGCCCCAGGCCATCGCGCCGCCATTGCGCAATCTGGCGTGCGGCGGTCCGCAGAACCCAGTCGCCGATCGGCCCGATCAGGCCGATTTCCTCGGCCACCGGGATGAATTCGCCCGGAGAAATCCGGGCGCCTTCGCTATCCTGCCAGCGCAGCAGGGCCTCCACGCCCACGACCCGTCCGGTCGCCGTCTCCCACAGCGGCTGATAGTGCAGGCTGAATTCTTCGTGCTCCAACGCGTGATGCAAGCGCGCTTCGAGCGTGAAGCGCCGCTGGCGCCTCTGGGCGGTCTGCGGGGAATAGAAGGCGATTCCATTGCCGGCCTGCTTGGTCTGGTACATGGCGGCGTCCGCCTGGCTGATGACCGACTCCGGATCCGCGCTATAGTGCGGGAACAGGCTGATGCCGATGCTCGCACCGATGCGGTGGCTGAATCCTTCGATATCGAACGGGCGCCGCAGAATCTGGATGATCCGCGCGGCCAGCGTCTCCGCGGCCTGGGCCAGGCGCTTGACGCTCGCTTCTGCGTCCTCGGGGCCGGGCGGCCGCCGCGGCTGGTCCATCATGATCACAATGAACTCGTCACCGCCCTGACGCGTCACCCAGTCTCCTTCACGCAGGGTGCCCTGAATGCGCTGGCTGACGCTGCGTAGCATGTTATCGCCCGCCACATGCCCCAGCGCGTCATTGACCAGCTTGAAATCGTTGATATCAATGAACAGCACCGCGGCGGCCTTCGGCGTTTCGCCCTCGGCCATGCGGCCCATATGATCCTGCTGGAACTGCTGCAGCAGGAAGCGTCGGTTGGGTAGCCCCGTGAGCGGGTCGTGATAAGCGAGCTGGCGAATCTCCTCCGCTTGGCGTTCGCGCTCGCGATCGAGGTGCAACTTGTCCAGCCCAAACGTGAGGTTCGCGGCCAGGCGTTCGAGCAATTCGCGGACCTGGCAGTCGAAATCGCCGCTGTGCGCGGAATACACACTCAGGACACCGGCGGGCCCGGCGCTCGGCTTGAGCGGTAGCGCAATCGCCGCGCCCAAGCCCCAGGCCGCCATGTCGTCTCGCCAGGGCTCGACCCGGGGATCATGGGCCAGATCCGCCACGATATGGGTCTCCCCGATGGCAATGGCACGCCCCACCGGGCCCTGTCCCCGCGCGCCCTCGCCCACCTGGATCAGGGCGCGGCGCGCATACTGGGCGGCCGGGCCGGAGATCGCCACTTTCCGGATATTGCTGGTCTTTTCCGAGCCGGTCGAATCCTCCAGAAAGCCGACCCAGGCCAATGAATACTCCTCGAACTGAGTGATAATGCGGCAGATCGCATCGAGCAATCCCTCCTCGGTGGTCTTGCGCAACATGATCTCGTTGCAGGCGTTCAAAGTACGCAGCGCCCGGCTCAGCCCGCTCAGATCCCGACGCGTGGCGTCGTGGGCTTCGTACTGACGCTGCGACAGCGCGCGCAGACGCAATAGATTGGCGACCCGCGCCCGCAGTTCCAGGCCGGTCGTCGGCACACGCAGAACATCGTCGACCCAATCGCCCAATGCTTCAGGCAGCCGCGCTTTACCCCCAGGGTTCTGTGACGTCAACACCAGCACTGGAAGCACGACCAGCCCGGCCTCCTCGCGTCGCTGCATGATCGGTTCGCGCAAGCGTTCGAGCGATAAGGCATCCACGATGAGCAGGTCAAAATCGAGGGTATCCAGACCGTCGTCCTGCAGGCGGATCAGCGTCAATCGGTCGTCCGCTGCCAGTAGGCGTGACAGGAGTCTGAAGTCGGCATCCGAGCGGATGGCGACAGCCAGCCTAGCCCTGCCCTATACCCACATCTAATGCTGGACAAACGCCCGTCGTGCCGCTACGGTATCGGGCATGGAGGCGCAAAGCCAGATCAAACGGACCTTGAGCCAGCCGCAGGCGTTGGCCCGTGTGCGTGCCTTGCAGGCCACCGTGGCGCCGGCCCACCGGACGGCGCTGGCCGATCGCGTCTGCGTCGAGTTTGGTTTTATCGATGGTCGGGGTCGCGGCCAGCGTGCGGGCTGCTTGAAGGCATTGCGGGCACTGGAGCGTGAGGGAGCGCTGACGCTGCCGGCGCCGTGCACGGCGCCCGGCCCGAGGCAGGCGCGGCGGCTTGAGGCGCCGGTGGCCCCGCCGCAAGCGGTACCGGCCAAGCTGGCCGAGTTGGTCGGCCTTGAATTGGTTGTGGTTGAAAATGCGGCACAACGTGCGCTGTGGAACGAACTCATGGTACGCGAGCATCCGCGCGGCCTCGGCCCGCTGGTGGGCTGCCAGCTGCGCTATCTGATCGGCTCGGCCCACGGCTGGTTGGGCGCGATCGGTCTCGGCGCGGCGGCCCTGCAGCTGGCACCGCGCGATCACTGGATCGGCTGGGATGGCACGCAGCGCGGCGAACAGTTGCACCGGATCGTGGGCCTGACCCGTTTTTTGCTCCGGCCCGGCGTGCATTGTCGGTATCTGGCTTCGCATGTGCTGGGCCGGCTGCTGCGTCGCCTGGGCGGTGATTTCGAAGCCCGTTACGGCTACCGCCCCTGGTTGGTCGAGACGTTTGTCGAGACCGCCCGGCACACGGGGGTGAGTCTGCGGGCGGCGAACTGGCAGTATATCGGCGACACGGCGGGCCGCGGACGCCAGGATCGCGCCCACGCCGGGGCCGAGAGCGCTAAGGCGATTTATGTCTACGGCCTCGAAGCCGACTGGCGCCAACGCCTTGGCGTGGGTCCGGCACCGAGTGCGGGCGAGGCGGCCTTGGCACCGGGTGACGGCCTGGACGACGCCCACTGGGCCGAACAGGAGTTTGGCGGTGCGCCGCTGGGCGATCAACGCCGGAGTCAGCGATTGGTGGTCAGTGCCCGACTGCAGAGCGAACAACCGATGCGGGGCTTTACCGGCGTGGCCGAGGCCGATTGGCCGGCGGTCAAGGGCTACTACCGCCTGATTGATCAGCCGGCGGACTCCGAAGTCACACCGGACCATATTCTGGCGCCGCATCGTGAGCGCACGCGCCAGCGGATGGCCGCCCAGACCACGGTGCTGTGCATCGCCGACGGCACAGACGTGAACTTCACGACCCATGCGCAGACGGCCGGCCTGGGCGTGATCGGGCGCAATCAGACCGGTGCCCAGAGCCGGGGGTTGCACCTGCACTCGACCCTGGCGGTCAGCGGTGAAGGCTTGCCCCTGGGCGTCTTGCGAGCCCGCTTCGAGGCGCCCCGACCCCGCGACCGCCAAGCAGCGGTCGCGGCCGAGGACAAAAAGAGCTTTCGCTGGATCGAGAGCCTGCGCGACTGCGCGGCGCTGGCCAAGACGCTGCCCGACACGCGCGTGATCCACGTCGCTGACCGCGAAGCCGATTGCTACGACCTGCTGGCCGAGCAGTTGCGCACGCCCGAGGTGGACCTGATCGTGCGCGCCAAATCCAACCGGCGCCTGCCCGACGCTCAGGGGCGACTGTTTGATGGGGTGCGCGAAACCAAGCCGCGCACCACGCTCGCGGTCGAGATCACCCGTCGCAGCCCGCGGGCAAAAACCAGCAAACGTCCTGCCTGCGCCGGGCGCACGCAGCGCAGTGCGACGCTGACGCTGCGTTACCGCCAAGTCAAACTCGCGCGCCACCGCCACAATAATCCGCACGTCCCGGCCACGTTGGCGGTGACGATCGTGCATGCTGTGGAGGACGCCCCACCGCCCGGCGAGGCACCGGTCGAGTGGTTCGTGCTGACCACGCTGGCCGTCGACACGCCTGCACAGGCTGAACAAGTGCTGCATTACTACAGCCTGCGCTGGCGCATCGAAGATTGGCACCGCGTGCTCAAATCCGGCTGCCGGATTGACGAGTTGGGCCACCACAGCACCGAACGGCTTGAGCGGGCCATCGCGATGCGCCTGGTCATCGCCTGGCGCGTGATGCTGATGACACTGCTGGGCCGCGAAGTGCCTGACTTGCCACCCGAGCTGCTATTTAGCGACCCGGAACTGCGGGTGCTCGGCGATGTGGCGCGATCGAAAGGACGCCGCCCGCCGAGCAAGCTCGGTGAGGCCGTGATCGGCACGGCTATCCTCGGCGGCTATCTCAATCGCAACCACGACCCGCCGCCGGGCCATCAACTGATGTGGCAGGGCTATACTATCCTCGCCGCCATGGCCAAGGCTTACCTATTGAGAGATGAGTTCGGACAATGAGACAACATCAACAGGTCACGACTGGCGTGGCGGGATTTGTGGGTAAAGGGCAGGCCTAGCCCGGTTCATCCCCAGGGCGGCCGGCAGGGCCTGGCGGCCTGCATTTGATGTCATCTGAGCTCCTACGCGTCGCCCAGCGTGTCCGGCAAGCCACTCATGATACCGCGCATTCCCGTGATCGGCGCCCCGACGGTGAGGCCCTCAGCGGTGATCTCGAAATGGCGTAGCATCTTCTCGAAATTACCGGTGCGCTTTTTGAGCATGCCGATGGTCTTTTGCAATGCGCCGTCAAGTTCGATGTAGCGCAACATGAGCACGGCGTCCGCGAGATAATTGATGCCGTACTCACTCACATGGACCTCGCTACCGGCAATGGCACTGACTTCGCTGATCAGCAGCACCGTGACGCCCATATTCGACAGATACCGGCACAGCGCATGGATATGCGGGGTCACCTCCTCACCGCGCACCGACTGGCGATAGCCCGAAATACTATCCAGCATGACGATTCGGACCCCGCGCTCTTCCACCTCACGCCGCACGCCGCAGGCGAATTCTTCGGGCATGTACCGCAACGGCTCGATCTCCTCGACCGCGAGCATGCCGGTGTTGATCATCTCGGTCAGCGGAATACCGATCTGCTCGCAACGATGGCTGAGGGTACCGACCCGCTCCTCGAAGGAGAAGATCACGGAGCGCTCGCCGCGGCGGGCCGCTTCCCGCATCACATGGGCCCCGAGCGACGTCTTGCCGACACCGGAGGGTCCGGAGATCAGGGTCATGGTACCGCGCTGTAAGCCGCCGCCGGTCAGCGCATCGAGCCCGGCCAGTTCGAAAGGGATCGCCTCGGCCGTAAACGTCTGCCGGTGATCTTCGGGAATCAGGCGGGGATAGATCTGCATGCCGTGATTTCCCAGCCGCACGGCATGGCGGCCCTCGGCAAATCCCGTGCCGCGGCACTTGAGCACGTGCAGCGCCCGTCCGGCCTCATCTCGCTCGAGCTTCAGGGTGCCGTCGCCCAGGTATTGCAGATCGTCATCCGCGGCCGTGCCCTGCTCGGCTGTGAACAGAACGGTCGCGCCGGCCGCCGTCAGGTATTGCAGCAGCGCCATAACCTGTTTGCGGAACTGGAAGGCATCGGGCACCAGGTGTCGGAACTGGCTCAGCGCGTCAATGAACACGCGTCGCGGGATCCCATCTGGGCAGGCAAAATCGATCCGCTCACGCAGGTCCGGCGCTTCGGCCTCCCAGGGTTCCAGCAATTGATAGCTGGCCAGGTCGTGGTCGGCATCGCCCAGGGTCAGATCCAGCAGCGTAACCGCGGACAGATCGAGGCCGATGCTCGCCGCGTCATCCCGGATGTCGTCCGCCACCTCGCCCAGGCTGACCAGCAGGGCCGGCTCGTCCTCGGCCGCGGCCAGGAAATGCAACCCCAGCGTGGTCTTGCCGCTACCCGGGCCGCCGGAGACCAGATAAGCGCGACGGGGCACAAACCCCCCGTGAAGCACGGCGTCGAGACCGCCGATGCCGCTAGGGACCCGTGGTTTGCCCTGACGTACGCTTGGCTTGTTCTTAAGGATTTTCGGCTCCAGATTTACTGTTTACTATCCGTTCAGAAGCTCTCACAAAACGACGGCTAGAGTCGGCCCGTTCACCATGCTGAACGCTCCACTAGTCGACGAACCTAGAAACGGTCGAGGGTCGTCGCGACGCCTCCCAGCATGCGATGCATATGCGCGTCGAAAGGCGGGTATAGGAGCCCAATGAGGGGATGAGTCGTCACAGAGACCACCATTGACGGTGTCACGACGAGCGGGGCTTGTATCATTGGAGGGTTGATCAGCGTATTTGCGATTCTGACTTTACTTTTTCGAGCTATAAGCCGAGACCCTGACCTATCGTGGACTGGTCGTAAAGCCGTAAAAATACTGATTACCATCCCGATAGGCGCTTGGAATGCATAAACGATGTCTGGCGCATTCCGGATACCCTTTGGACAAAGAGGGAGTTGCGGCATACGGGGCGAACAGGGGAAGGGGCAAATACGCCAAGGATTGAGTGCCCTGCGCAGCGGAGGCCGAATCTGAAGCGCGAGAGCACGCCAGCCATCGACGGACGGTACGGACGGAAACGCTGTCCTCGACGATCAGCCGGTCCTCAAGGGGTACGTTCGACGATCGGCTTACCGGACAGCCAATAGCGGGGAAAGATCGTCCGGCCCGACTTTATCCTACCTCTGCCTGAAATCTGCTATTCTGTGTTAATAGATCACACAGGTGAGGCGACTTATGCCCCGGACAACGAGTGTCACGATCGGTTCGCAGTTGGATGAATTCGTAGGAAGCCTGATCGCTTCGGGCCGTTACGGTTCGACGAGCGAGGTCATGCGTTCAGCACTCCGATTGCTCGAGCGCCAAGAGAATCAGCTGTTGGCTCTGAGAGCGGCGATAGAAGCAGGCGAGCGCAGTGGCGAAAGCGATGAATCCCTTCATGACATCGCAGCGCGGGTGAAGCAGAAGCACCATGTATAGGCTGTCGCGCCTGGCGGGCGACGACTTCGCAAGTATCTTCGAGTACACGTGGGTCGAATTCGGGCCACGCCAAGCCGACGCCTATACCGACGAGCTAGAAAAGACGCTTCAACTCCTGTCGAGTTCTCTGCTTGTAAGTCATGAGTGCCCGGAGATCGCGGCCAGCATACGTCGTCATGATCACCAGCGGCACGCGATTTTTTATCGCCATCGAGACGAAGGGATATTCGTTATCCGGATACTCCATCAGAAGATGGATATTCAAAATCAAATATTTAATTTTGAACAATATTAACCCGAAATTTGCACAAATTCGGCCGACAGCGACAAAAGGTTTGAGTAGCTGAGTCTACTGCCGTCTTTTTGTCCATTGTATCGGCGCGATTCGATAAATCCGCATGGCCATAGCACCTCAACGCGCTTATCACAGTCGGTTCCAGGGCTTTAAACGGCTCTCTGGACGCAAGGCATCTGACCCGGTCCGCTCGGAATCGAGTCAATGAAGGTCAAATGACGGGCGTGTTGGCCCGGCTCAGGCCAG
>NZ_JBQDYE010000066.1:0-10647 GCF_052044155.1 Salinisphaera sp. SWV1 | reverse complement strand
TTCACGCCGATCGTCAACTCGCCCGAGGTCGGCATTCTGGGCGTGTCCAAGCACAGCTGGCAGCCGGTCTGGAACGGCTCGGAGTTCGAACCCCGGCTGATCCTGCCGCTGTCGTTCTCCTACGATCACCGCGTGATCGACGGGGCCAAGGCGGCGCGGATCACCGGGTTCATCAGCGAGAAGCTGTCGGATCTGAGAACGTTGTTGTTATAGGGCCGCGGCCGGTTCGTCGCAATCCGGCGTTGCGGCTCACTCGGGTAGCGTGGCTACACCGCGATCGCCGCGCCTTGGCTTGCAACGAACTGACTCGCGCCGGGTCGGCCGGATCTTCGTACGATTCCGGTCGGCCCGATTACCAGAACGCAAGGATCGGCTCGTAGTCGGTCGAAGGTGCTAAACCATGGCGCAGGAAATCAAAGTCCCGGACATTGGTGATTTCGACGAGGTCGAGATCATCGAACTGCTTGTCGCCGAAGGCGATACGGTCGAGAAGGAACAGCCGCTCATCACGCTGGAGTCCGACAAGGCCACGCTGGAAGTGCCCTCCACCGCCGCCGGCCGGATCACGAGCCTGAAAGTCGCCGAGGGCGACAAGGTCTCCGAAGGCGACGTGATCGCCACCGTCGAGGCCGAGGACGAATCCGGCGATGACGATGGCGACGAAGAGCCGGCCGGCGACACCGCCGAAGCCGACAAGCAGTCTGACGAACCCCGTGGCGCCGACGAGCCTTCCGAAGAAGCCGACGACAGCGACGGTGACGAAGCTGACGACAGCGGTAGCGGCGAAACCGTCGAGGTGAAGGTGCCGGACATCGGCGACTTCGATTCCGTCGAAGTCATCGAAGTGCTGGTGGCCGAGGGCGACACGGTCGAAAAGGAACAGCCCCTGATCACGCTGGAATCCGACAAGGCCACGCTCGAAGTGCCCTCCACCGTCGCCGGCACCATCCGCGAACTGAAGGTCAAAGAAGGCAGCACCGTATCCGAAGGCGACCTGATCGCTCTGGTGGCCTCTGCAAGCGGTGGCGGCAAGCCGGCCAAGAGCGAATCCAAATCCGGCGGCGACAGCGCCAAGGCCTCGTCCGGGAGCGCGCCGAAGTCCGAGCCCAAGGCCACCACGCCCGCCAGCGACCCAAAAAACGACAAGCACAACTACGATTGCGACGTGCTCGTGCTGGGCTCCGGCCCCGGCGGCTACACGGCCGCCTTCCGTGCCGCCGACATGGGCCTGAACGTCACCCTGGTCGAGCGCCACAGCGTGCTTGGCGGTGTGTGCCTGAACGTCGGCTGCATTCCGTCCAAGGCCCTGCTGCACTCGGCCAAGGTGATTGAAGACGCGGCCAACATGGCCAGCCACGGTGTCACCTTCGGCAAGCCCGAGATCGATCTCGCCAAGCTGCTGGACTACAAGCAGTCCGTCATCGACCAGCTCACCGGCGGCCTGAAATCCATGGCCGCCAAGCGCAAGGTGAACGTCGTCAACGGCACCGGCACCTTCGCCGATGAGCATACGCTCAAGATCGACGGCAACGACGAGGTCAGCCAGCTCACCTTCAACAAGGCGATCATCGCGGTCGGTTCCGAGCCGGTCATGCTGCCCGGCTGGCCCGAAGACGAACGCATCTGGACCTCCGAAGAAGCGCTCTCGCCCGACGAAATTCCCGGCTCCCTGCTGGTCGTCGGCGGCGGCATCATCGGCTGCGAGATCGCCAACGTCTATGCCGCCCACGGCACCGAGGTCGATGTGGTCGAGATGACCGACAGCCTCATCCCGGGCGCCGACAAGGACCTCATCAAACCGCTCACCAAGCGCATGAACAAGCGCTGCGGCAACATCTGGGTGTCGACCAAGGTCACCGGCCTCAAGGCCAACAAGAAAGCGCTCAAGGCAACCTTCGAAGGCAAGGACGCGCCCGAATCCAAGAACTACGACCGCGTGCTGGTCGCCGTCGGCCGCAAACCCAACGGCCACAAGATCGGCGCCGAGAACGCCGGCCTCGAAGTCAACGAGCGCGGTTTCATCCCGGTCGACAAACAGTGCCGCACCAACGTCGCGCACATCTTCGCCATCGGCGACGTCTCCGGCGAACCCCAGCTCGCCCACCGCGCGACCCACCAGGGCAAGGTTGCGGCTGAATGCTGCGCCGGCGAAAAAGCGGCGTTCGACGCCAAGTGCATCCCCTCGGTCGTCTACACCGATCCGGAAGTCGCCTGGACCGGCGTCACCGAAACCCAGGCCAAGAAGGAAGGCATCGAATACACCAAGAGCGCCTTCCCCTGGGCCGCCAACGGCCGCGCCATCGGCCTGGACGCCACCGACGGCAGCACCAAGCTGCTGTTCGGCGCCGACGGCCGCATCATCGGCGCCGGTGCCGTGGGCTCGGGCGCCGGCGACCTGATCGCCGAGACCTGTCTGGCGATCGAAATGGGCGCCGACGCCCACGACATCGGGCTCACGATCCACCCGCACCCGACACTCGCCGAAACGGTCGGCATGGCCGCCGAGGCCGAGGCGGGCACGCTGACGGATCTGTATATTCCGAAGAAGAAAAAGTAGCGGCGCTGCTTTTCGGGCAAGACTCAAGGCCGGCTTTTGCCGGCCTTTTTTGTCGGCAGAAGGCACCATAACGCGTTGCGTTACATAACGCGGCGCGTTATGTTTAGCCATGATCCGCAGTTTCCGAGATCGAGAGGCAGAGCGTATCTGGCGCGGGCGGGCTTCAAGGAAGTTACCGGCCGATATCCAGAACGTGGCTCGGCGCAAACTTCGTATGCTGGATAACGCGGCGACGCTGGATGATCTGCGTGTGCCGCCGGCGAACCGGCTCGAAGCACTCAAAGGCAAACGCTCCGGCCAACACAGTATCCGAATCAATCAGCAATGGCGGCTTTGCTTTATCTGGAACGACGGACAGATTGATGACGTGGAAATCGTCGATTACCACTGAGGTGTTGTCATGACCGAATTAGCGAACATCCATCCCGGCGAAGTCCTGCTGGAAGAATTTCTCAAGCCGATGCAGCTAAGCCAGACACGGCTGGCCAATGCGATCGGCGTACCGCCCCGCCGTATCAACGAGATAGTGCTGGGAAAACGGGCGGTCAGTGCCGATACTGCCGTGAGGCTGGCGAGGTATTTCGGTACAAGTGAGAAATTCTGGATGGGGTTGCAGGCTGATTACGATCTGGAGGAAGTGCATCGGCATCATGCGGCATGATCTCGTTGACGATTAATCGTGGTCTGTCCCTTATTATTGCATCATCGGCGCCGGTGCCGTGGGCTCGGGCGCCGGCGACCTGATCGCCGAGACCTGTCTGGCGATCGAAATGGGCGCCGACGCCCACGACATCGGGCTCACGATCCACCCGCACCCGACACTCGCCGAAACGGTCGGCATGGCCGCCGAGGCCGAGGCGGGGACGCTGACGGATCTGTATATTCCGAAGAAGAAAAAGTAGCGGCGCCTGCTTTTCGCGTAAGACTAAAGGCCGGCACTTTGCCGGCCTTTTTTTGGGAACTCGCCAGCGTGCGGTTTCAAATCGGTTCGTGAATTTACTCACATCACTTACGGTTCTATTCTTTTCGCAACCCATCGAGCTCATCGAACGCCATGGCCACGAACACCGACAAGCTACTGGAAGACGCGCTCAGCCTATCGGCGAATGAGCGAGCGGCGTTGGTGGAAGAACTGATCGCCAGTCTCGATCGACCCGATCGGGACGTCGACGCCCTATGGGCGAAAGAAGCCGAGGCACGTATCGACGCCGTCGACCGGGGTGAAATGAAGTCGACCCCGGCATCGCAGGTGTTCGCTAAATACGGTTAGCCTTGGATATCCGCTTTTACGAGGCCGCAGAAGCAGAGCTCGACGAAGCGATTGCGTACTACGAGCACCAGCTCCCGGGTCTCGGCGCACGCTATCGGCTCGCTATCCAGGCAGCCCTGCAACGAATCGCAAAGTTTCCTGAGGCCTACCCGCCGTTCAGCCGACGAACGCGGCGCTGCCTCGTCAACGGGTTTCCGTACGGTGTGATCTATCGGATAGAAGAAAGCACGATCAGCGTCGTGGCGATTGCGCACTTGCATCGGCGCCCAAGCTACTGGACTAGCCCGACTTAGCTGGCGACGGACATCGAAAAATCTGAGCCCATAAGCCCGCGAGCCATCCGCCCCCGACACCGGCCGAAGCGGCCGGCATGGCGCGCGACGCTGACGGATCTGTATCTTCCGAAGAAGAAAAGTAGCGGCGCTACGTTTCGCGTCAGAACAAACGCCGGCTTTTTGCCGGCCTTTTTTAAGAGCGATCAGCCTTCGAGTTGCCATGGCCAATGCTGCGCGCTAATGTGGATCTGAACATTTGTGGGAATGCGGCATGAGTAGACTAAGCATCGACATACCGGATGAACTACATCGCGCAATCAAGTCCGAAGCATCCCTCAGAGGCCTGAGTCTTCGGGACTATGTGCTTCGACGGCTTAACACCTCGAACCCGGCCGAGCCGGACTCATCAAAACGGCGATTCAGCGATTCCGGCCTGGTCGGTATTTGGACGGATCGCGATGACATGAAAGACCCTGATACCTGGGTTCAGGAGCAGCGGCGCGGACGTACCTTCGCACATGGCCAATCCGGCGAAGATGCTGACCCCGAAGCCTCAGCTTGACCTCGATTCTCACCTGGTTTTGAGAACACTCGCCACGCACGTAGCGCCTACAATCAAGGTTCCGCCAATCCAGCCCGTAAAAGAAACTGATTCCCCTAACCAGATGACTGCGAACAAGCCTCCAAAAGCCGGCTCACTGCCCATCAGCAATGAAACTCTTGTCGGATTCGTACGGGAAGCGGCAAAATTCTGCGCAAAAAAAGCGAATATCGTACAGAAAAGCACGAGATATCCTATCTCCATCCAAAATTTAATGGACTCGTTTGATATATTAACGATGGTTTGGGATAGCGTATCGCCACCGACGGCAGGACCTACGCACAGCAGAACAATACTGCCTAGAGCGATAACACCGGCCTGAATCACAGTCAGCGTGAGTGCCGGCAGAACATGATCAGCGGCTAACCGTCTCGTTAGACATACCATCACAGCGCGCAGCACAGCTGCCAACAGCATGAGCCCATCGCCCCAACCGAATGAAAAATTTGACTTCGAATTAAAAGAGAGGAGAGCTGCCCCAAGAATAGAGAGGGCGACTGTCACTATAATCGACTTTGCAATTGGCTTGTTAAATAATATTCGCTCGACCAGTGGCGTGAATCCAACGCACAAACTGATCAGGAACGCAGCATTCGCTGCCGAAGTTAGTGTGACGCCAAATGTTTCGCACAGGAAAACAGCAAATAGGTTAATCCCTAAGGAGCAGCCTATCAGCAATTTACGACGCCATTGCGCTCCGAAAAGCGGCCCCAACGCCGGCAAAAGAATCAAAAACGTCAGACCGAATCTAAGGACCAGAAAACCGAGCACGGGTAGCTCATATGTTGCCAGCTTGGTAGCCGAGTAGCTACTGCCCCAAGTTGCGGCTACTACAAGTAGCATGCACTCGGGAACTCCCACGCTTATCCAACTGATAGATTGACGCGGTGAAAATGTCTTTGATTGAACTGCGGTTTCAGCTCGCTGTGACATCATCTACTCTTTCGAACGCTACGATCAATACGTCCCTGTAGGCTTCGGCGTCAGAATCGACTGGTGTTACTGGCGTTACGGAGTGCATAGTTCGGCGGTCGTCAGCGATGACGATATCCATCGGGTTCGACAATGCACCCTGCCATAAAACGTCGTGCTGGGAGTCAGTTACCGACGTTTCACCGCCTGTGATATTCAGACGTTTGACCAACATCATGGCGATATAATCGACACCATCACGATGCAGGCCTTCAGGGGTAGGCAACCCGGCGTTTTGCTCTCGTGAGAGAATGCGGTAGGGGTGAAGTTTGATATTCCACTGACACACTTGCATCTCAATCGTATCGACCACATCAGCGATACTTCCAAGCAGATTTTGCAAAATGCAATGATCCCGAAAACCAGGCTCTAAAGGATCAAAATTCCGTTTTACGCCGCCATTCAAAGGATTGACGTCGAGCGGTTGTTCGTAAGCTTTATTTGGCAAATGGTGTAGTGAGTCGGGGCGCCTCAGCGAAAATTCACCATATCGGCGCGTACGGTAGGTGCCGCCATCGGCCATATGGCGATCTAAGGTGAGGGAATGCCAGTAGTTTCTAAAACTCGCCAATTGTTCCCCATTCGAGGATAGCCAAGATTCCGTTTGCTCGCCGGGCATAAATATAAAGCCTCGGTCACGTACATTAGAGACCACTGAACGTTCAATGGATTCTTTTACGTGGTTCGCAGGCATATTCATGCGACAATCCTTTCAACGACAGGAATGAGTGTTCCGATTTGTTGGCGACCGGCTTGCTGCGCGACAGTAAATTCCCAAGCGTCTCGATCGGTCAAATACAAGGGGCAATCCGCTTTGATCGCATACGCTTCAGCTATGCCGGGCCTAAGACGATAAGAGACGCTTCCTGTCACTCGCTTGGCTACGCACAGCATGAAACTATCGAGCGCCTCTCGAAGCGCTCCAAACCATCTTCCTTCAATCGCCTCACGTACCCAAAGCTGTTCGAGATTGATTTTCTCGCGGAGAAATTCCGCATCCAGAACTGCAGTCTCCAGATGGCGTGCTGCGTTCATCAATAGTGTTGCTGCTGGCGCCTCACGTACTTCCAGAACTTTTTCACCGAACTCGAGGTGCTCTAGTCCGCAATAGCGGCCAATGCCAAAGCTGCCGGCATCATAATTTAGTCGATCTATAAGGGCTTTGAGTGGAATCGACTGGCCATCGAGTGAGATAGGAACGCCGGCTTGAAAACCGATGGTGATTTCGCGGCATGCGGCGTGTGTTTCGCTCCCGGCAGTCCAAGTAAATAGCTCTTTTGGAACTGCGAAAGACTCAGGATTGTCTAGTGCGCCGGATTCGAATTCATGACACCAAAGATTTGCATCGCCGCTGATTTCACGTCGATAAAATCTTTCCAGTCCTTTAGCTGTTAACTCACTTATTTTCTTTTTTCTAGAGATCGAAGATAGCTCGTACGGTGTCCCGTACCAGCCTCTAAATCCCAGTTGCTGGATTGCACCGTTCAGCCGACGTAAGCTATTTTCGGATTGGTTCGCGGTGTGAATTATCACATCGCAGTCTAATTTTTTAGCAAGCCGCACTGCGGTTCGAGCAAGAATCGGCCGCGAGAGTGATGAGCTGATTGGATATATGCCCATATATTTTGCTTGCGCCCTTATCGCTGGAAGTACAGCGTCGGCGGTGAATTCCTCTTGGCAGTCGATCACCTCCAAATTCGCCCCAAAATGATCTGTAATAGAGCGTAGATCGTCATAAGCTTTACCTTCTCCGACATTTACTGAAAGAGCAGTAATTTCACAGTCGAGAGAGGAAAGAGCGTCAAGAACGTATGTACTATCCAGCCCTCCGCTGACGAGCGTCAGAACATGCCGCGACTTTTTAGCTACGTTGATAAGATCGTCCAAGCTTCGAATGCGATTTCGTGTCATAAATAAACTGACGCCTTATGCAGAATGAGCGTTAGGTACCTCCATTCTGGACAAATAACTGTTTTATACTAGTTGTGTTCGTGGACTAGGAGTTTTGCCCTGTGGGAACAAATGATTTTCTCGAAGTATTACCTGAGATGGTGGCGTTTCTTCGAGTGGCCGAATTGGGAAGCTTTTCGGCAGCGGCACGTCAGCTCGGTATGACGCCGTCGGCCGTGAGTCGCCGGGTTAAACGTCTAGAGCGAGTATTGAGGGTTCAATTGATGTTCCGCACCACTCGGCAACTGCGACTGACTGAACCAGGACTGGAGGCGTTTGCACGCTGCAGTGATTTGGTCCGGGCAGCACAGGAGACAATGCAGGTCGCGGACCAATACGCTAGTTCACCCCGAGGTACGGTTCGGATCAGCGCGCCAAAAGCCTTTGCACGTCACGTGTTGCATCCGGTGATCAGCAAATTCTTGGAAGAATTCCCGGAGATCGATATCCAGTTGCTTGTTGTCGACCGAGATGTAGACCCTATCCGTGATGGGATTGATCTTGTAATTCGGCTCACCCACGAACCGCCTCTCGGCCTTGCGGCTCGGCGCCTGATGCCGGTCCAACCAATTTTATGTGCGACTTCTCACTATTTAAATAAAACGCCGAAAATTGAACATCCTCACGACCTCGTGAATCATAGTTGTCTCTACCTGGGGGAGAAAGAGCGCGATAACCGATGGTTCTTCAAGCGAGGTAAAGAGACAGCGGAAGTAGTCGTCCACGGCCGATATGTTGCCAACCATAGCGAATTGCGCTTGGGCGGTGTTTTGGCGGATCTCGGTATTGGGTGTATCCCCCACTTTGTGGCCCATGAAACGTTAGCCAGTGGCGCTGCTGAGCGAGTACTAGCGGATTGGGATTTCCAAGCAGCTTATGCTGGTCATGCTTATATACTTTATCCGCAAACGCGCTTTTCGATTCCGAAGATGCGAGCAGTCATCGACTATCTGGTAGAACACATAGACGCGAGTTGGCAGCGGTTTTAGGGTCAGGTCTTGCCTTTTGCGTCGACGCCGTAACAGTAGAGGCAGACCGCGACTTTGCAGGCGGCTGTCCGGTCGGGTCTTGGATCGTGCATGAATGGCCTTCCGATTTCTTTGACACTCCTGGGTCTGATTTCGCCTCGTGCGTGCTATGGGCGCAGTAAAGCGTTTTGGTTTTCGAGTTGTGGATGTTTCGCATCTAGAAGATCTGGATCGACGCGACGTTGGCATGGCAAGCGGGTAAGATTCGATTTGCATTCGGGCCGAGCATCTCCGATGATTTTTAGTGCTACGATCGTCGTGGTTTCGTTGACGCGACCCAGGTCGTGCCGATGACGATTTACGGTGGGTGTCTAACGTGAGCTGGTCCGCGCATCAGTATTCGCAGTTCGAAACAGACCGGAATCGGCCGGTCGTCGATCTGTTGTCGCACTTGCCGGAGGCCGGTGTTAACCGGGCGGTCGATATTGGCTGTGGCTCCGGCAATTCGACGGTGTTGCTTCGACAGCGATATCCGCAGGCGTCGATCTACGGTATCGACAGTTCGGCCGATATGATCGCGGCCGCACGAAGGCGGTTGCCGGCTATCGATTTCCAGGCGATCGATATCGATGAGTGGACGCCCGACGTACCGCCCGATTTGATACTGGCCAACGCCGTGTTGCAGTGGCTACCCGATCACGAGCGGCTGTTTCCGCGTCTGCTCGGCCAATTGGCAGGGGGCGGGCGCCTCGCGGTGCAGATGCCGGACAATCTCGATGAACCGGCCCATGTCCTGATGCGTGAGGTGGCCAGCTGGCCCCGATGGGCCGGCGTGTTCGACGACGTCGGCACCTTGCGTGCGCCGCGTCATGATGCGGCTTGGTACGTGCAGCGCCTGGATGCCCACGCCGGGCTCGTCGACGTATGGTGTACGACGTACTATCATCGGCTTGCCGCGGGCATCGATGGGGTAGTCGAGTGGTTCAAGGGTTCGGCGCTGCGCCCGTATCTCGATCGACTGTCGGCTGCGGACGAGCCGGCTTTCCTGGCGGCGTATCGAGAGGCGCTCGACGGCGCTTATCCGATCCTGGCCGATGGCGCCGTGCTGTTGCCGTTCCCTCGGCTGTTCATTTTAGCGACCGCCGAAACCGATTGAGCGCAAGCGAACTGCCGGCGAAGTCATGGCTGATGGATCACCTCGTGTGAACATTTTTGGACAGACCACGGTTTCCGCTCTGAGTCAGAACAGCCTGCCAGGGCGATCGATGTAAGCGCCCGTCTTTTGCCTGGCGCGGTTCGCTGAGCGGGCAATATGGACCGTGCCGTTTTTGCATTGGTTTGCCTCACGCTTTTGGTCAGCCGCGCCCGGTCGGCGTAATAATGACGGCATGACACGATCCGACCCATGTAATCGTCCGCTGCCCAACGGGATTACCCGCGAGGTGCTTGAACGGGATGAATTACGCCAAGCGCTGGCCACGGCGCATCCGGACGTCGCGATGATCAGCGACGATAAGATGCAGGGCTCGATTCGCGCGATGCTGGCGCAGCGCCCGCCGGCCGCCGATCTCGATGCGGGTGTATGGGTCTTCGGCTATGGCTCGCTGCTTTGGAATCCGTGCGTGCCGGTCGCCGAATGGCTCGATGTGCTGCTTTATGGTTTTCATCGCGATTTCCGCATCCGGCTGACGCATGGTCGCGGCTCGGCTGAAGCGCCGGGGTTGATGCTCGGCCTGGTGCCGGGCGGCTCCTGCCGCGCGGGCTTCGGGGTCAGGTCTTGTGTTGTGCGCTCAACAGAAGACCTGACCCGCATCGCTGCGTTGGTTTTGGTCTTGCGTTCACGATACAAGACCTGACCCTAGGCTCGAGAGCACCATCAGTGGATAGAGGGCAAGGCTCGCAAAGCCGGCCAAAACTAAAACAACGCGCAAGTATCTAAGGCGCTGCTGAAATAGAAGCCAAATTATGTCCCGAGACTCGTCTGCCGTAGGTTCGGATTCGGGCCTTGGTCAATTTCTGTCCAATTTTCGGGCTTGTAGGGTGCAAATCCCGAC
>NZ_JBQDYE010000065.1:0-11107 GCF_052044155.1 Salinisphaera sp. SWV1 | reverse complement strand
GGCGAAAGCCGCTGCTCGCACAACCCCTTGTACCGAAACCCAATTGAGGCAAGCTGAGTTTGCGAACTAATCAAGAAGTATTATTATAAAAATAAAAGACGCGAAAAATACAACAACTACAAGGATTGCCAGTACGATTGGCGCCAGAAAATTTACCGGCAGATACCCGTACGTTAGAATTGCCTCAGAAATTGGAAAGTGCGATGCAGATACGCCAAACGTGCTATTGAGAAGATCGGAAGCCCAAGAATTAGCCTTTGCTACATATCCAATGCCGATTATGACCAATAAAAATCTGACCCAGACCGGATCGACGTAGCGTTTAAAATGTTCCGAACTCCCCAAGAATGACAGGGGTAACAGATAAGGTTCGGAAATTATATAAGCAAAGCAAAAACTCTTAGCTGCAACTGGTAATTCGGCAAAAGATAGACCGATAAAGCTTAAGATATAAATAGCTATTAGCGAAGGTACAACGACTCGCGGCTTATGAAGAATGGTCATACTTACCTAACGCCTAAGCTCAGTTGCGGCCGGAGCAGCCCAAGGCTGCGGAGGGAAACCGAATCGCGGCAGCGATTCGGGCGGTCAACTGCAGCGATCTGTTGGGTTTTACTCACTGACCTTAGCCAAATAGTGGTCAACTTCTAACCACTTGACTTGAATCCACTCTTCAGCTTTAGAAAACTGAGTCTGAGTTATATTTGTGAGACCCATAGCACGTATTAGCAGCGCCTCAATATCGCGAATGGCTGTATTTGAATCGTCAACAGAGGCCTTCGCAAGATTCTTCAACTTACAGACATTGTATTTATCTTTACTCGTTAAAACCGACTTAAAGCCAAACCACGAAAAACGATCCCACTTATCGGCGTGAGCATCACTTAAATGATCCTGAAGGCGTTTGCCCAAACCCTGTTCAGTGGTTAGCCCAGTGTAATAGGGGCCGTGATTGCTATAGAGAATATATATCCCTTGTTGGTACCTGAAATCCGCGAGCCTTATAGTCGGACGATTTTTGCCTTGGCGGCCCAATAGTCTAAAAGAGTCTTTATTGCCGGTGCCCGGGAACCATTCCACTTCGTCAGTACGCCAGAACTGCCCAAAATTTTGAATTGCCAATTTACTTCCCCTTTTTTACCCAACGCCAAGTATACGGCCGAAAGTAGGTATAGCACTTCATCGCATTTTCGTATAGTAATAACCAAAGGCAATGCAGGCTGCCCGTTATGCGGCATGCAATAACAATAGACCGCTAACCAGTTATTAAAAATGCCTAAATCGCCCAATCAGCCGCCGAAGCTACTCGATCGTGTCCGCGAGCGCATACGGCTAAAGCATTACAGCATCCGAACCGAGAGGACGTATCTTGCCTGGATTCGTCGCTTTATCCTGTTTCACGGCAAGCGGCATCCCAACGATATGGGCAAGCCGGAGGTGGAGGCTTTTCTCACGCATCTCGCGGTCGACCGCCACGTGGCGGCGTCGACGCAGAATCAGGCACTGAATGCAGTGCTGTTTCTGTACAAGGAGGTGCTGGGCACGGAATTGCCGTGGATGGATGACGTGGTGCGCGTCAAGCGCCCGGCGCGGATACCGGAGGTGTTGAGCGCGCTGGAGGTCGCGCGCCTGCTGGCGCAGCTGGACGGTACTTACCGGCTGATGGCGTCTTTGCTTTACGGGTCGGGGTTGCGGCTGATGGAAGCGGTTCGGCTGCGGGTGAAGGATGTGGACTTCGAGTACCGGCAGATCGTGGTTCGTGATGCCAAGGGGGCGAAGGACCGGGTCACACCGCTGCCCGCCTCGGTCACGGACGCGTTGACAGCGCAAATCGATCGCGTCGCGGCGCAGCATCGGGCCGATCTCGCGGCCGGTTACGGTTCGGTTTATCTGCCCACGGCATTGGCGGAGAAGTATTCCAACGCGCAGACGGAACTCGCCTGGCAATACGTTTTCCCTTCGTCGCGGTTGTCGACGGATCCGCGGTCGGGCAGGACACGCCGCCATCATCTCAGTGAGAAGGGTTTGCAGCATGCGGTAAAGGGCGCCGTGAAGCGCGCCGGCATCCACAAGAAGGCCAGTTGCCATACGCTACGACACTCGTTTGCCACGCACCTGTTGGAGCGCGGCAACGATATCCGGACGGTTCAGGAGCTGCTCGGCCACAAAAGCGTGCAGACCACGATGATTTATACGCATGTGCTCAAGCTGGGCGGGCGCGGCGTGGTCAGCCCGCTCGATAGCTGAACTGCCCTGCTTCCGGCTATGGCCGATCAATTTTTAACCGGCCGCGCCGCGCCCATGCCGGCCGGGCCGATGGCCGACTTGCCCACGGCGTTATCCACAGATTCTGTGTATGGTTCGCCGCCCGGTACGTTGTGGCCGCCTTTCGGTTCGCGCGCAAGCTTCGCCCCGGCGAAGCGACGACGCGGTGACAAGCCCGGAGACGCCATTGGGCGCGATGAACCGGCGGCGGCGCGGCGCCCGGTTGCAATTTGGTCCCCGCCTGCGTAAACAACCGAGGGCCGGCCCGGGTTGTGCGATATGCGAGCTCGGCGCGTTGGCACACGGTATCCAGCGCAGGCGCTCGCCCATGAACGACAGCACAGCCCCGTTTACCTTCATCGGGTGTATTCGCAGCATGCGATATGCCATCGCCGGCATTGGCGAGCTGCTCGTCAGCCAGCACAACGCCCGGGTTCACGCCGCGGCCACGGCGGTCGTGGTGTGCCTCGGGCTGGCCGTGGGCGTGACACCCATCGAGTGGTGCGTGCTGATTCTGGCGATTACCACGGTCTGGGTGGCGGAGGCGTTGAATACCGCATTCGAGCTGCTGTGCGATGTCGCCTCGCCGGATTTTCATCCGGTGGTCAAAAAGGCCAAGGACGTGGCCGCGGGGGCGGTCCTGTTGAGCGCTCTCGGCTCGGTGGCGGTCGGCCTGATCGTTTTCCTGCCGTATATCACGCGCTGGCTGTAGCCACAGGCGGCGAGCAACCGCCCCAACCCATCATCCGCGCGAGCACGGCAGACGGCCTCAAGACGAGGCCGCCCGCCGTCGGCTAGAAGTGGCCTTCGAAGCCCACCGTGCCGCCATGGCGCGACATGCTGACGGTGGGTACGAAGCGATCGGGCGAGAGGCCCAGAAACGCTTCGTCGGCGAATATGCCCACGAAGTGGCCGCTGGCCGCGCCCACGACAACATCCGAGGGATAATGTTTTCGACCGGCCACGCGCGCGTCCATCGCTTGAACATTTCTTGACCAGCGTCTTCAATGCCTTGCTGCCACGGGCTTTCGCGCAAACGGCCCACGGCCTTGTCCACAGATTCTGTGGGTTGTTCGCGGCCCCAGGGCGCGCGCGGCCGCCACTCAGTCGCCAGGGCTGAACACCGATCGATACGCATAAAGGCCGGGCTCGCCGCCGGTGGCCAGAAACAGTACGCGCTGCCCCGGCTCGAACCGGCCGGCGGTAATATCGGCCAGCAGTCCGGCCATGGCTTTGCCGGAATACACCGGATCGAGAAGCAGGCCTTCCAGACGGGCCACGCGCGCCACGGCATCGATCATGGCCGGGGTCGGCATGCCATAACCCGGCCCTCGATGACGGCCATCGACCAACGGGCAAAAGAGGCCGCGGTTGCCGACCACGCCCATGGCATCAAGCGTCTGCGCGATCAACTCGGTGGTACGCAGACGCGCGTCCGCTTCCTCGGCGAGCACGGTATAAGACAGCACCCGGCTCGGATCGCGGCGAAGGGCCACCATACCGGCGGCCAGACCGGCGTGGGTGCCGCCGCTGCCGTTGGCGGTGACTAGCGTATCGAACGTGATACCGAGCTTTTCTTCCTGGGCCGCGATCTCGTAGGCGCAGCGGGCATAGCCCAGGCAACCCAACGCCGTGGCACCGCCGGTGGGCACCACCAGAACACACCGTCCGCGCGCCTCCAGCGCCTCGGCGCGCGCCCAGGCTTCCTCGAGGGCGTCCACGTCGCCGGCGTGGGCCTGGATCCGGGCATCGAACAGGCGGTTGAGCAGGATGTTGCCGCTGGTCTCGTAGTCGGGATCGGCGCGCGGCACCACGCGGGTGAGCACGAGTTCGCAAGCCAGGCCGAGCCGGGCACAGGCGGCGGCGGTCAACCGGGCATGGTTGGATTGCAGCCCGCCGACGGTAATCACCGTGTCGACGCCCTCGGCCCGTGCCCGGCCCAACAGAAACTCGAGTTTGCGCAGCTTGTTGCCACCGCCGCCCAGGCTCATGTGGTCGTCGCGTTTGACGTGGATTTCGATGCCACGGCCGGCACGCCCGAGGCTGTCCTCCAAACGCGTGAGCCGCTGGATCGGCGTGACCCCGTCGAGCAGCGGCTGGTGTGGATGACCGAACGTGGGCAGGCGATGAACGGGCATGTCTGACTCTTCGGGTGATGGCGAGCGACCGGTCAGCCTTATTTTTACCCGATTATGCGACTTATCGGGCACCCCACCCCGGCCATCGCCCGATTGCGAAACAGCCTGGCGATTATTTGATCACCCTTCGCGCGCGCCGACGCCACGAGGGCCGGCACGATCTACCCACGGGCTTATCCACAGATTCTGTGTATGAGTGGGCGTTGGCCCCGGTCGCTCAACGCGAGACGCGTTCGCGATGCAGGCAAACCGGGGACAAGATGACATCCCGCAAGACGCAACGGCTTGTGGCGTCGGTCGGCGTCGCGCGCGAGGCGCGGCCACAATCCGCTTCCTGCGACCGACAGCCGATCACTTGAATCACGCCCGGCCACGCCGGGCTAATGCGGCATTCGTTCGTCGGCGGCTACCGCGCCATGCTTTATCAGCTCATGTACAGGCCGCCATCGATATTCACGGTCTGGCCGTTCATGTAGGCATTTCGCGCCAGATGCACGACCATGTCCGAGATTTCGTCGACCCGGCCGAAGCGCTTGACCGGGATCAGGTCCGGCGTGATGTTGTCGTTGCCCGCGATCATGTCGGTCTCGATCAGCGCCGGGGCGATCGCGTTCGAGGTGATGCCTTCGGTGGCCAGCATGCGCGCGTAGCTGCGCATCAGGCCGAGCTGGCCGGCCTTGCTGGCGGCATAATGCGGCCCGATCACCCCGCCGATATGGGCGGCAACCGACGACATCATGATCAGCCGGCCCCAGCCGCGTTCCCGCATTCCGGGCACCACCCGCTGCGACAGGACGAAGCAGGAAGTGAGGTTGATCTGCAGTGTTTCGTTCCAGCGCGTGGCGTCGATCTCGTGCAGCGGATAGATCGGGTTGATGCCGGCGTTGTTGACCAGAATCTCGACCGGGCCGAGTTCGGATTCGACCGTATCCACCATGGCGTTCAGTGCGTGGTGGTCGGCCATATCGGCCTGCACGGCGACGGCGCGGCCGCCGGCGGCCTCGATCTCGGCGGCGGCCGCCCGGGCCTCGTCCGCCGAGCGGTTGTAACCCAGCGCGACGCGGCAACCGGCGTGGCCCAGCGCGATCGCCGCACCGCGGCCGATGCCGCGGGAGGCGCCGGTCACCAGGGCGACGCGGTCGTGAATATCATCCATGTTTCGTTCCCGTGTTCCAACATGCCGCCACGCTGCGCGAAGCCGGGCGTGCGGTCAATCGCAGGCCAGGCTCAATGCGGCATGACCCGCAGCTGCAGGGTATAGAACACCCAGATGGTGAGCACGATCATCAGGATCAGGATCGGCAGCGTGAACAGGGTGGCCGCGGTCTTCCAGCGATGACCCGGGTTCAGGTTGAGCCCCAGAAACAGGAACATCTGCACCAGAACGAGCGCGAAGGCGATGCCACAGAGCGCGCCGAACATGACCGGCCGGGGCAGCGCACGGGTGTGGACGAGCCCGAAGGCCAGCCCGCTCAGCATAATCGAAAGCCCATAGCCGACCGTATACGACACGATGCCGCCGAGCTGAACCTCGGGATGTTCGAGTGTTTCGTTGGAACGGCTCATCCGACGGCTCCCAGAAGATAAATAAACACGAACACACAGACCCAGATCACCGACTGGAACATGAAAAAGATCTTGAGGTTGAGCAGGCGCGAGACGACCGGTTCGGTCAGTCCCTTGAAGGCGACCTGCACCATCATCAGCAGCATCCAGAGGATGCCGACGAAAATATGCAACGCGTGCAGCCCGAGCAGCACGAAATAGATCGACAGATACCCACTGCGCTGCGGCGACTCACCCTTGGCCAGGGCATGCGCGAAATCGTAGGACTCGAATCCGACGAACGCCAGCGCGGCCAGCGCGGCCAACGCCATGAGATTCACCAGCAGGGCCCGCTCGCCGGCTGCCATCGCCCGCATGCTGAGCCCGAGCAGCCAGGCACTGGAAAATACCAGCACCGAGTCGATGAAACCGTGCAGCGGCTCGACCACCTGCTGCGAGGTCGGCCCGCCGGCATAGTGCGTATGCAGCACCGAAAAAGCCGCGAACAGCGCCGCATAGATGATCACGTCGCTGAGCATGTACAGCCAGAAGCCGAAGGTACGGTTACCGATCAGATCCGGCGTGCGTTCCTCGAACAAGCGCGGCGTGCGGGCCTGCTCAAACAGCATGGCGCACCTCCGGCGGGCATGGCACGAGGCGGTTCATAGATACACTCCCTTGCCGGCCTGCTCGATCGGGCCGAGATCCGGCGAATGCGCATCGCGATGACGGAAGAACTGTTGTTCGTGTTCTTCGACGTCGGCGGCCGGAATCGTGTATTCGGTGTCGTCGATGAAGCTGCGCAGCACCAGCAGGCCGATCACCCCGGCAAAACCCAGCGCGCCCAGCCACCAGATCCGCCAGACCATGGCAAAACCGAACATGAAAGTCGCCCCGGCCATCAGGAACGGGATGGCGGTGTTCTTCGGCATCTCGATATCCACATAACGCTCGGGACGCGCCCGCGCGTAGCCTTCGGCTCGTCGCCAGGCCCATTCGTCGCGCTGGTGGATATGCGGGGTAACGGCGAAGTTGTAGAACGGCACCGGCGAATGCGCCACCCATTCGACACTGCGCTCGCCGCTCCAGACCTCGCCGTCGCCGATCAGGTGCACGCCCTGCGCGCGGTCGCGGATGCTCATGTAGAACTGCTTGAACTGGTAGAACGCCGCCACGCAGAACATGAACATGCCGGCCTCCTGAATATAGAAAAAGGGCCGCAGTTCGGGCCGCGAGACATAACTCAAGCGGCGTGTCATGCCCATCAGGCCCAGGCCGTACATGGGGATGAACACCAGCGCCGCGGCGATCACCCAGCACCAGAACACGCGCTTGCCGATGGCCGGATCGAGCTTGAAACCGAAGATCTTGGGAAACCAGTAGGTAATGGCCGCAAACTCGGCGAACACGGTCACCATGACCATGTTATGGAAATGGGCGATCACGAACACGCTGTTGTGCATTTCGTAATCGGCCGGAACCATCGCCAGAATCACGCCCGACAGGCCGCCGATCGGCAACAGGAACAGCACCCCGGTCGCCCACAGCATGGGCGGCTCGAAATGCAGCCGGCCGCGGCACATGGTGAAGATCCAGTTGAACAGCTTCACCCCGGTCGGAATGCCGACCAGCATGGTCGCGATGCCGAAATAAGTGTTCACGCCCGGGCCCTGGCCCATCACGAAGAAGTGATGGAGCCACACGGTCCAGGACACGCCGCCGATGGCGAACGTGGCCAGCACCATGGTGGTGAACCCGAACAGCTGCTTGTGCGAGAAGTTGGCCACGATTTCCGAAACCACGCCGAACGGCAGCAGGATCAGGAAGTAAACCTCCGGATGGCCCCACATCCAGAACAGGTTCTTGTACATCATCAGATCGCCGCCGAGCCCGGCGGTGAAGAAATGCGTGCCCACGTAGCGATCCAGGGTGAGCAGACTCACCACCACGGTGAGGATCGGGAAAGCGGTGATGCCGATGATGCTCATCGACAGCGACGTCCAGGAGAAGATCGGCAGCTTGCTCCAACCCATGCCGGGCGCGCGCATCTTCACGATGGTCGCCACGATATTGATCGATCCGATGGTGGTGCCGATCCCGCTGATCTGCAGGGCCCATAACCAGTAGTCGACGCCGACGCCCGGGCTGTAGGCCAGCTCGGACAGCGGCGTCAGCCCGACCCAGCCGGCATGCGAGAACTCGCCGAGAAACAGCGACAGCATCACCAGCGCCGCCCCGACCGCGGTCAGATACAGCCCGATCGAATTCAGGAACGGATAGGCCATGTCGCGGGCGCCGATCTGCAGCGGCGCGATGATGTTCATCATGCCGATCAGCATCGGCGTGACCGCGAACAGGATCATGATGGTGCCGTGGCTGCCGTAGACCTGATCGAAATGAAACGGCGGCAGATAGCCGTGGCTGGCGTCGAGGAAACCGGCCGTGTGCGGGCCGGCCGCCATCGCCTGCTGGGCACGGATCATCACCGCATCCACGAAGCCGCGGAACAGCATCACCGCGCCCATGATCATGTACATCAACCCGATCTTCTTGTGATCGAGCGTGGTGACCCATTCCCGCCAGAGATAGCCCCACCACCCGAGCCGGGTGACGCCGACGACAATGGTCAGCCCCACGGCACAGGCAAACACGAAAGCGCCCACGATGATCGGGTTGTCGTAGGGCACCCAGTCCATCGACAGGCGTCCGAGCCAGAAACTGTAGTGGCCCTGAAGCGGAACTAGCATGGAATACGGTCCTGCGGCTGCGACGCGTTCATTTCATCTTCTTCCCGGCGAACAGATGGGTCGGATAGACCTTGCCGGCGCGCACTTCGTCGATGACATGGTCGAACAACCCCGGCGCCACCGACGAGAAATACTGCGGCTTGCCCTGGGTATCGATGGTGGGCTGGGCGAGCTGTTCGTAGCGCGCATCGGTCAGATGCTGCGACGAAGTCTTGACGCGGGCGACCCAGCTTTGGAACGCGGCGGGCGCGACCACATGCGTTTTGAACCGCATCCAGGAAAAGCCCGCCCCGCTCTGTGCCGCCGAGAAGCCGGTATACGTGCCGCGCTGATCGGCCTGCAGCAATTGCTGGGTATGCATGCCGGGCATGACATAAATCTGGCCGGCCAGGCGCGGAATGAAGAACGAATTGGTGACGGTCGCCGAGGTCAGATGAAAACGCACCGGCCGGTTCACCGGCAACTCCAGCGTGTGCAGGGTTGCGATATGCTGTTCCGGATAGACGAACAGCCAACGCCAGTCCAGCGCGATTACGTCGATGTTGAGAGCGGGCTGGCTCGACGCAGCGGGATGATCCTCGATCGCCCCCGGGTGATACGGGTCGCTCGCCTGGGTGCCGGTGTAGACGACATAACTCAGCAGGCCGACCGCGATGAGCGGGATGCCCCACATGGCGATTTCCAACCCGATCGAGCGCGACCAGGCGGGCGCATAACCGGCTTTGGTGTTGCTGGCGCGATAGCGCCGGAGAAAGATGACGGTCAGCACGATAGTGGGGATGACGATCGCCGACATGATGATGGCGTCGACGATCAGCGTATAGCGCTCGGCTCTTGCCACCGGACCGGCGGGGTCCAGGGTGAGAAACAGCGGCGTGGCCATTGCCGGCAGACTCAGGGCGAACAGCGCAACCGCGCCCGCTGCCTGCATCGGGCGGCGCACGGCCCGCCGGACCGGCCTCATCGTGGCATCGAGGCGCGCAGCGTTTTGGTACGACATCCAGACCCTCTGTAGATCGCGAACACGACACGCCACCGGTGGCGCCGACCCGATGGGCACAGGGCCAAGGCCCGGTGACCGGATACCACGGTAGCGAGCAAAGCGCCCACGAACATCGGGATTTATCCGGACACACGGACGCCGATCGCGTAAAACCGCGGCGCCAAAGCCCGCCAATACAGGTCTGCAAAGGGTTGGATCTTTTCCGCCAGCCGTTCCGATGCCGGCCGGCCCGGCCCCCCCCGCCGGGCGTTGTCCGCGGCAGGAAACGCGAGCACGCCGCCGGGGCACGCACGACCCGGCGGCGGATATTCACGCCCTCTGGCCGTGCCCCGGGATGCCGCCCGGGGCACGGCGCCGGGCGCTACTTGGCGTAGCGCTTGTGGTAGGCGTCGACCGCCGAGCCGCCGTCGACGGTTTTCACGCCGGCCAGCCATTGCTCGACCGTCTCGGGATGCGAAGCCAGCCATTGATGGGCCACTGTCGACTTGTCGCCCTTCTTGTAGCTGTAGTCGTAGATCCAGCGGCTCTGGGTCTTGGCCGGCACATGGATATGCTTGAGAAGCGTGGTGACGTTGTCGTTATCCAGCTTGGCCGAGACCAGCGTGAGCACATCGCTCTTGATGCCGGCGATCGGGCTGCCGTCCTTGTCCTTCAGATAATGGATATGGAACTTGATATTCATCCAGTGTGGACGCCAGCCGAGAAACACCATCGGGCTCTTCTTCGGCTCGGAGTGCTTGAGTTCGGCCAGCATGGCGGCGGTGCTGCTGGGCACCATCTTGTAGTCGCCGAGGCCCTCGTAGTTGTCCTTGACGGCCCTGGAAATGGCCTGATCCATGGCGCTGCCCGCCTCGATGCCGTAGATCTTGTGATCGAACATCTTCGGGTGGGCGGCCAGATCCTTGATCGAGTGGATACCCTTGTTCCATACGTAATCCGGCACCGCCAGCCCTTCGATCGCGCCCGACAGGTTCGACCCGAGCTTGACCACCTGCTTCTTCTGGACCAGCGGGCCCAGCATGTCCTTCTCCGCCGGCAGCCACGCGCCCATGAAGACGTCCGTATTGCCGTCGGCAAGACCGCGGTAGATGAAGGGCAAGCCCACATGCTCGGTCTTGGTCTGATAGCCGAGGGTGTGCAGCAGTTGCTCGGCGATTTCGGTCTTGACCGCTACCCCGGGCCACGGCGGCACGCCAAAGCTGATGGTCGACGCACTCGCGGCCTGCGCGAGCGTGGTGCCGGCGACGATCAGGCCGGCCGTGACGGCCGTGCGAGCGAGCCATGCGGATGTCGATTTCGTCATTCAATTCCCCCGGGCGCGGGTGGCGCCTCTTTCTTGATTAGTTCGGAAACTCAGCAGGGTCAGGATATGACCCACCGAGTTCGGATAATAAAGCCATAACCCACAC
>NZ_JBQDYE010000064.1:0-11461 GCF_052044155.1 Salinisphaera sp. SWV1 | reverse complement strand
GGTCTTTTGGTCTTTCGCGACGGTTACAGGTGATTGGACTCCCTCCGGATCGCGCTGCTACTCCATATATAGGGGAGGGTCACAGGCCTGATTTTTCCAAGTCTGAATGCTTGGTTATCGGGGAGAGGGTCACTAGTTGAGACTTTCAGGCAACGACACATCAGCTGGAGGGGATATTCCGAGCGACAACGTTGGATCGTCGCGTACCTGACGACGATTCCTTGGCGAAGTACGTTGCCGCGTCGCGTAAAAAATCGCGCTCCTTCTTGACCTGCGCCAGCTCGCGCTTAAGGCGGGCCAGCTCCTGATCACGCGGCGTGCCGCTGCCCTGAAATACGGGCTTCGACGAGCGCTGGGCCTCGCGGCACCAGCGGTTGAGCATCGTCGGGCTCAGGCCGAGATCGCGAGCCACTGCGCTCGCACTGCTTGATGACGAGCGCACCAGTTCGACGTTTTCGGCCTTGAGCTCGGCGCTGTACTTCTTGCGTGGCATAACACTCCTTGTTCGGCTCCATGATGAGCCTTCTTTGAAGTGTCCGTATTAACAGGTGAGAACCCATAAGAGTTAGCAGGGAATTTGAAGCCAGCGAGAAAAGATTCTCCGCCCTTTACGAGAAATGCGGCCTGTTCCGCCCCCATCGTGCGGTGGGCATGGGGTTGTAGGACATTGCTAGAGATAAAACCGTCGAGCGGTAAGCGGATAAACGAAGACGTCATATCTTGTCGATATTTCGCTGGTTAACCTGATTCGCGTGTTAAGCATGAGAGTCAGCTGCG
The DNA here is from genome assembly GCF_052044155.1 of Salinisphaera sp. SWV1. Classification (NCBI taxonomy): domain Bacteria; kingdom Pseudomonadati; phylum Pseudomonadota; class Gammaproteobacteria; order Salinisphaerales; family Salinisphaeraceae; genus Salinisphaera; species Salinisphaera sp. SWV1. The sequence continues at coordinate 10,684 of NZ_JBQDYE010000064.1, read as the reverse complement.
ATGTCGAGATCACCACGCCAGAAGCACTCGCCGGATCAATGGCGTCAGCTCATCGAGGCCCAGGCGGCGAGCGGCCTCAGCCAGGTTGTATTCTGTGCCGAGCACGGGCTATCCAAGAGCTCATTCCAGCTCTGGTACCGATTTCAACACGATCGGTGGCGACTTCAGACGGCGCGTCTTGTGCTAACTTGCGGTATTCCTGCCGAAAAGTGTCGACAGCGATGTTCGAGAACGACAGTAGAGCAACGCGTCCGCGATGGGCGCGGAGTTGTTTGCGCATCGTGGCAGCCGACGTACCGCGGTGAAGGTTTTGCCGCTTCCCGCGCATGCAATAACCGACATCGGCGCGATCGGGGCCTCAATGATCCGAAGTTGTTCAGCAGAAGGTTGCGTCATTGCGTGTCGTTTTACGTTTTTCTTATTGCTGAACCTGACACGCATGAGTAATTGCGTCACGGATGTAGTCGGGTACTACGAAATCGACCTCGCCAGAAAGGACCTGTGCAAGTGATTGGCTAAAGCGCCCTTTTTGCACGTTGTTGTGCGGCCTGTCCAAACAACGGGGTCCAACTCAATACTCGATCCCGGGTTGTACGCCCCGGGATCCGCTGCATCAACTTGCTTGATCTGGCGCCGGTAGGCTTTCTTAATAGGTGGATAGCAGTTAGCTGGCACGAGCTGAGGTATAACTCAGCAGCTCACGCAAACGCTTGCTACTGAACGAACCCTCGTAGAGCACGAGCACTTAGATCAGATGCATCTCGGGCGCGTTGTTCGAGGTCGTCTTGGTGTTCGCCATGGAACTACGGTTCCAATGTGCTGCGGCTACCCCGATTAATACCAATCTTAATTTGACACTGGGGTTTAACTAACATGCAGGTTAAAGATTTAAAAAACCGGCCTGAAATGATGCTGTCATGACGCCATCGAACAATTCGACACTGCTGTTCGATCGTCTCCCCTGGGGCTTGTTCCAGCCGCTGGGTTCGCGAAATCGAAAGAGTTATTGGCAGATCATCGTTCGACTGTACGAGGAGTACTTCTCGGAGGAAGCCGATATTCCCGAGCTTGGCTACGAGCGTCATGACATCGTGGTCCCGATCGAGCACTTCCTTCGTAGCGAATCCGACTGGTTTGCCGATGATGAGGCAGGTGGCGCCGATACGCCGATGGGCGTACGTGCCAACAACATCCTGGCTTATCTGATCGACAGCGGCTGGCTGGTCGAGAGCCGCGTGCTGCTGCGGCGTGTGGTCGAAATGAAGCCCGAGATCCAGCAGTTTCTCGACCTCCTGATTAACTTTGCCGAGCAGGGGCCGCAATTCCTCGGCGGTAAGGTGCAGGTGATCTACAGCTCGTTGCAAGCTGTCGAGCGTGATCCCGAGGAGGCGGCCGCGAGCTTTCACGAGACCGCGAAACAGGCCAAGAGTCTGGTCAACAGCGTTGCGGCTACACGAACCCAGGTCAGCGAGCTCATGCAGGCCTTGCGCAAGCATGAGAGTGCCGGGGATTACGTTGCGGCCTTCTTTGATGAATACATCAGCAGCATCTACATCGCCGACTATACCGAGCTGCGCACGACCAACCATCCGCTACGCCGGAGGCGCGACATCCTGAACATCGTAAACCGACTCCGCTTGGTTGAGGAGCAGGGTGGGCCGTTGCTGGCCTGGTACGAAAAACAGAACTGGGGTCGATTGACCGGCCGCGAGGCCATGGAGCGCGATTTCAAGCGCTATGGTGTCTTTTATCGCATCGAGACCCATCTGGATCGATTGAACGCCGTCGTGGTGGCGGCCAACAAGCAGGCGATGGCCTACATCAGCTATCGGATCCGCACGCGCGCCGACTTCGACCGGGTGGTTGATCGTAGCTTGGACGTGATCGCGAAGGTGCCGAACAGCCACGAACTGGATACGCCTTTCGCTCCCGGGCCCAGTTTAGGCGATGAGACACTAGCTGTGCCCAAGAAGCCGCGTGTGCCGCCGCAGCGGACGGTCATGAAGGACCGTTCGCTCACGCCGCGACAGATTGCGATCAATCGCCTGAAGCGGGATATGCGAAATCGGCGCTCGATCTCGCGCCGGGTCATGGCAGAGTATCTCGACATGGCGCTTGGCGACGCCGATCACCTCTCTAACGGCGACTTGTCGATCAACACGATCCAGGAGCTGTGCTCTTTCCTGCGACTGATCCGCCTGGGCGCCGAAGCACAGACACAGGCGAGCCAGTCCAACGGGCCGTCTGACCCGCTCGACGACTTCGACATCGAGATCGACGAAAACGGTCGCGTCGACAACGAATACGTCGAAGCCCCCAGACTCACCATTCGTAGAACAGGAAGCCGCTCATGATCAGGCATTGGCGAGACCTCCTCAGCGAGGATGTGCCCTACGAGGCCGAAGACTTCGAGGTGGCAGCGTATCGGCTTGTCACTGAGCAGGCGCTGTATGAGGCGGTGGCCCGGCAACGCACGGCCTACCGGATCGTGAAAGAACACGAGAAGCGCTTCCGGGAAATGTGCGCCCTATTGGGCATGGAACTCTACGTGAGCGTGGATGTGGGGTATTGTGCCGCCCGGCCGGCGCGAGCCGCCACGGTGAAGCTGCGTATCGAGCCCACGCTCATGGCGCTCGTGCTTCGCAAGGTCTACCACCAGGCTCGCCAAGACGGTGAGGATCGGAACGGCCATGTGTTGATCTCCCTGAGCGAGCTTGCGCCTGTCTATGAAGAAAGCACTTCGCGGGAATTCCCCAGCAAGCAACGCCAGACGCTGATCGATCTGTTCGACACTATGCGCCGGTTCGGCATTGCGCGCAGGATTTTGGGCGAACAGGACGACGGGCAGCCGTTCGCGGTCGAGATCCTCCCAGCCATCGAGTTCCTGCTCGACGAAAAGGCGATCGCCGATCTTCAACATCATGCCGGCCATGCCGAGCTGTCCGATACGGAGCAGACCGACGAGCCGTCGGCCGAGGATGACGACGAGGACCGTTATGAAGACGCTTAGGCAGATCAATCTCGTTCAGTTTTATCTGTTCGACAACGAACAGATGGACATGGCAGGTGCGGCCGCGTTCATCGGGGACAACGGTTCGGGTAAGTCGACCATGCTCGATGCCATCCAGACCGTGATGACCGGCGCCCACGGCAGCTATCTGAGATTCAACGCGCAGTCTTCATCCGGTAGCAGTACCCGGACGCTCAAGGGCTACTGTCTGGGTGTGCTCCGGAGCAAGAGCCAGGACGGTAATGAAGTCGAGTCCATGGCACGCGAGCATTCGATGAGTTATCTCGCGCTCGGTTTCTGTGACGACAAGACCGGAGAGGCCTTTACGGCAGGGCTGTGTATGTCGGCGTCGGTCGACCAGCCCAAGCACACCATGCACGGAATGTTCGTGCTGCCGGGCGTGATGTTGTCCAAGCAGGATTTCACGGAAGAGACTCCCGAGGGAGACCGTCCGCTGTCCTGGGGGGATTTCTCGGCACGCGTTGCCAAGCGTTGCCGTGACATCTCTCGGACAGCGATGCTCAAGGATAAGGTGGAGGCCTACGTCGGCGAACTGCTCGTGCAACTGGGACCGCCCACGGCCAGAATCGACCAGCGTTCTTATCTGCGTTCGTTTTCCAAGGCAATGCAGTTGCGCGATATCGAGAGCGTCGACGAGTACGTGCGTCAGCACATCGTGCCCCTGGTCAAAATCGACGTTCAGGACTTCGGCGTTCAGATCAAGCAATTCGAGGAGTTCAAGGCGCTGATCGAGACGACGAAGCAGAATATCGCCGAACTCAGCGGGATCCAGTCCCACTATCAGGATGCACGCCGTCGCCAGACCCGGCAGATGTCGTTGTATTCGCTCGCCGCGACCTACGAGCACGAGCAGTCCTATCAGCGACTGATGGACATGGAGGACCGCCTCGAAGCGCTGAAGAGTAAACAAGCGAACCAGGCGCGGGATGCCGAGGCCACCACGCTGCATATCGGCCAGCTCGAAGAACAGCTCGAAGAGATCAATAACCAGATCAGCGCCGATCCGGGGTTGAGAGATCACGAAGCGCTTCTCAAAAGCTCGCGCCAGGCCGATCAAAAACTCCGGGATGCTGAATCCCAGGTTTGGCATCAGATCGCGCCCTTGATCGAAGGGCTCACCCATCTGGAGGCGCGGGCGGATCTTGCCGACGATCAGCTCGTGCTGCTTCGGGAAGTCAAAGGCGCGCTGCACGAAGCGAAAGACAATCTCGCCGCCATTGAGGCCAACATGCTCCTCAAGGCAGTGGTCGATGCCGGCGGCCTGTTGCGCACCTCCATCAATCAGCTCAAGACAGCGGCCCGGGCGGCATCGGACGCCCGGTATGCGGCTCAGACCGAACTCAATGCATATGCGGGCACGTTGCGATCGCTGCAGCAGGGCCACCTTCCGCTCAGAGAGGATGCCGGTCGTGCCGCGGTTCTGCTGGCTGAGTCCGGCATCGAGGCCTCGCCGATCTGTTATCTGATCCGAGTGAGTGATCCGGAATGGCAGCCTGCAATCGAGGCCTACTTGGGCAGCCAGCTCGACGATTTCGTTGTCGCCGAGGGGCGGGTGAATGACGCCGTGTCTCTGATCCGCAGGCCGCCGGCTCACGAGGCGATCTACAACGTGAAGGTGGCGCAGCCGCGCCACTTGGAGCGGTTCCGGCATAAACAACCCGCTTCGGACGAAGTGGCGAGCCTGGTGACCTCCGATAACTGGGTCGCCCAGGCCTTTGCCCGCCGCGCGCTGGGCAGTACGAAATTCGCGACCACCGAGGCCGACCTGGCGCGTAACGAACGCGCGCTCAGCAAGGACGGCATGGTATCCAGCGGGGGCGGCACGGCCCGCAAGCGTCTACCGGATGCCGGCCAGTTGCGTATCGGACAGGTGTCGAACGCCGCTCAGCTCGAACAGGCGCGCATAGAGCACGCCCGGCTGACTAAGATCTATGAACAGGCGCTCGCCGAAGATGATCGGCTCCAAAAGCTGTTCGGACGGGTCGACAATTTTTCAGACCAGCACGCCGAACAGTCGTTGAATCGTGAACTGTCGAATCTGCAGAGCTATCGTCAGGAAAAGACCGATCTCGCGTCTCGTCTGTCGTCATCGGAAACCGAAGCCAACAAGGCCTTGCTCACACGACAAAGCCAAGTCAAAGCCGACATCGCCGCAGGGCGCGACCGAGACAAGACGCTGGCGGGCGAATTGGCCGTCAGCGCGGAAAACATCAAGCGCCTGGAAAATGCGATGGACGCCGAGAAGGCGGGCCAAAGCGAGCTCCACGAGAAGGCGATGGAAGCCGCGGCGAACCCGCATTGCGATCCGGCCATCGTGGACAAATATCGTCAACAGATCGATGACCAGGAGACTGAGGAGAGCGATCGACCCGGCCGTGCACGCCAGCTCGCCGCCCAGGCTGAGAGATCGATGGAAACCTCGATCCGCCATGCAGAATTCGCATTACATGCGTATGAAGAACGAGCCAACCTCAGTCTTCGTGAGCAGCGTGACGATTGGGAGAAGGGGGAAGCCTGGGTGGACGGCGAACTGGAAATCCAGCGGTCCTCGAATCTGGCCAGCTACGAGAAGGATGCAGACCAGGCGCTGGCCAATGCCCATGATGCGTTTCGTCGCGATATTGCCTACAAGCTTCACGAGCAGATGGAACTCATGAAGACACGACTGCACGAGCTGAACAGCCTGCTCGATCGCTGCCCACCGTTCTCGCAGGGCGAGCGGTATCGATTCAAGTACAAGACCCGCAAGGCACACAGCAAGCTGCGGGATTTTATCGAGAAGGTGAGCGTTGCCGGCGACGATTCGCAATTCGCCTTTGAGCAGCCGCAGACAGAGCCCGAAATCCAGGAGGCGATGCAGGAGCTCACGGCCATGGCCACCAATCCGGAGGTTATGGAGGGCAAGGCGCCGTCGGTGCTGACGGACTATCGAGAGTTCTACTCATTCGATCTGGCGATTCGGGTCAACGATGAGGAGGTGGACACCTTGTCCAACCGCACGGGTTCTGGCTCGGGCGGTGAGCATCGCACCCCGTTCTATGTGATTGCCGGCGCGTCTCTGGCTTCGGCCTACCGGCTGGATCAGCGGCCCGGCGAGGGCGGGGGTCTGATGCTACTGGATGAGGCGTTCTACAGCATGGACGAGCAGAACGCACTCTCGGCGGCGCGTTTTCTCAGCCAGCTCGGGCTGCAGCTTGTCATGGCCGCACCCGGCGCCGACGAAGCCAAGATCGACAGCTTCACCAACACGATCTTCGATATCGGTCGTGACGGTCTGACCCCGTGGATCTATAGGGTGCGGCTCAAGGAGCCGGCCAACCGTCTACTGACCAGCGATTTCCCGAGTGAGCATCCGGACCTGATTGATCAGGCGGTCGCGGAGCAGACGGGCTGAGCACATGGATACGATCACTCGACAGGCGTTAGGCAAGCTGCTGAGAAAAGCCGAACGCCGGATGGTGAAAGGCGGGTCCGGACCGATCCCAAGCCTGAAGTTCTCGGCGGCCTCGCTGCCGGCCTACAACGAGTCGCTGACCCGAGAGCGGCTCAGTCTGATCCATGCAGAATTACGCGAATGCCTCCGGGCCGGCGCAATTGAGATCGACTGGGATTCCCGCGCCGGCGACGACGGTCAGATTGCCCGGATCCGATTGATCGACGCTGTTCAACTGGCCGAGTTCTTGGACAAGAAACCGCGTTGGGAGGTCATTGCCGAGTCTGAGGTTCGAGTCGCCCCGTGGCGTGGCCGGTGGCGCGTTGAAGAGGTTTGGGCACGGTGGCAACAGGATCAGCCGGTCCGGGGCTTCAAGCCCGACCGGGCCGATCTGCTGGTCGATGCCTGCCGTGTGCTCGACTGCCTGTCCGAAAATCAGGACGTGCCGGTCCGCCGGCTCAGTGCGTCGCTGTTCCAGGATTCCAAGCGCATCGAGCGGGACTTGGTGGCTATGCTGGATGAGTTGACCCGCTCATCGGATCTGCTCGCTTCGGATAAGCATCTCGTTCTCCAGCGTCTCGGTGCGTATTCCGGCGAACGTGACCGCTGATTCCGCTGAACGTGACCGCTTTGCCCACTGCGTTCACGCTGGGGTTGCTTTTTTACGCTGAGCGGTCACGATGCGTCAACTGCGGGGTTGTTCGCGACCGCGGTTTTGCGCAGTGATTCCCCTTTCAGATTGAGCCGATGCGCGCCGTGCAGGAGCCGGTCGAGTATGGCGTCGGCCAGCGTGGCCGCGCCGATATATTCATGCCAGTGTTCGGCCGGTAACTGACTGGCAATCAGCGTGGAGCCGCGCCCGTGTCGGTCCTCGATCACCTCCATCAGATCTTGTCGCTGAGGGCCGGTGACCTTCTGCATGCCCCAGTCGTCGAGAATGAGCAGATCGGTTTTAAGCAGTTGCCCCATCAGTCGGTCATACGAGCCATCGCCGTGCGCGATGCGCAGCGCCTCGAACAGACGCGGCACGCGCAGGTAACGTACCGACCGGCCCTGGCGGCAGGCTTGATTGCCCAGCGCACAGGCCAGCCAGGTCTTGCCGCAGCCGGTCGGGCCGGTGATGCACAGATTCAGCGATTGGGCGATCCAGTCGCCGCTGGCCAGCGACGCCATGCGCGATCGTTCCAGACCGCGAGGATGGCGGTAATCGATATCTTCCACGCAGGCCGGCACGCGCAGCCGGGCGGTCTTGAGCAACCGTGCCAGGCGCCGGTTCTCGCGATGCAGCACCTCTTGGTCGACCAGTAATGCCAATCGGTCTTCAAAAGCCAGATCATGGGTATCCGGCTGGGCGCGCTGGCGTTCGAGCGCGTCGGACATGCCGGTAAGCTTGAGCCGGCGCAGCGTATCGAGCGTGTTCTGAGTCAACATGGGATTCTCCTTGTCCTGGGTCAGTGGTAGTAATGGGCGCCGCGGACGTTGGCGTGCGGCGGCAGGTCGGGCAGTTCGGGATCGTCGGCCAGCGGCTGCTGGTCCAGTCCCTGTTTGAGGATGCTGGCCACACTGCGATAGTTGGCGGCGCGGATGGCCAGCGCCCGGGCACAGGCGTGTTCCAGTCGTGATTTGTTGTAACGCCGGCTCAGAGCCAGCAAGCCCAGACAGGCGCGATAGCCGTGCTCCGGATGCGGTCGATCCTTGAGTTGGCCCGCGACCACCGCCGCCGTGTTGGGGCCGATGTCGCCGGCCCAGTTCAAGAACCGGCCCGGCGACCAGTCCCGATGCGCCTGATGGGACTTGGGCATGTGCTCGGTCAGCGTAGAGAAGCGACCCTGGTTCAGCCGCGGATGCGCGGCCACGCGCTGGCCCTTGTGCAGGACCTCGACGGTCCAGTCCGTCAGGCGCACGTCCAGCGTCTGACCGACCAGGGCGTGCGGTACGCTGTACAGCCGTTTATCGATCTCGATGTGATAGTCGATCCCAGGCCGGGCCCGGCGCCACTCGGCATGCACATACGGCGCAGCCGGTAGTGGCCGCAGCGCCGGTCGATCCAGCGTCTCGAACAGACTGCGCCGGCTCTCGGATGAGCCCTGGAACGCGCGCCCGTTCAGGTCGGGCAGTAGTTCGGCAATGGCGCGATTGAGTTCAGCCAGACTGAAGAACGTCCGGTGACGCAGGCGCGCCAATATCCAGCGTTCGACCAGCAGCACCCCGGCTTCGGCCTTGGCTTTGTCTTTCGGTTTGTAAGGCCGCGCCGGCAATACCGCGGTCTGGTAGTGAGCGGCCATCTCGGCATACGTCGGATTGATCTTCGGCGCATACCGATCCGATTGGCTGACCGCAGCCTTCAGATTATCCGGCACCAACAGTGCCGGCACGCCGCCGATAAAACCCAGCAGGCGCTGATGCGAGGCAATCCAGTCGCGCAGCGCCTGGGTCCAGGTCGCTTCCGCGAACGTGTAGCTGGACGCACCCAGCACAGCCACGAAGATCTGGGCGGCGCGCATCTCACCGCTGTGGCGATCCACGATCGCCACCGTGGGGCCGCAGTAATCGATGAACACCTTCTCGCCGGCCCGGTGGACCTGGCGCATGCTGCGCCGTTGTACCGCACGCCACTGTCGGTAGCGGGCACAGAACTGACTGTAGCGATAGGCTTGACCGCCGTGGTTCTCGACAGTCTCGGCCCAGAGCAGTTGCAGGGTCACGCCCTTGCGTTTGAGTTCCTGGTGGATCTGGAAATAGTCTGGCTCGGCAAAACGCGCCGGTGGCGTCCGCGCCGGGAATAACAATGCCTCCAGACGGGCTTCATCGGCACCGTCGGGCAATGGCCAGCCAATCCCCTGAGCCTGGGCCAGGCTGACGTACTTGCCGACCACGCCCTTGGACAGGCCGCAGGCCGCGGCAATCCGGGCATGACTGAGTCGGCCTTCGTATTTGAGGCGCAATACCTCGATAATCTGTCGCATGGGAATCCTCGCTGCCGGCATCCGTGTCTCCTGTGAAAAAAGGAGAGCGGGTATGTCGGATCAAGTGAAAGAATTCCAGCGTGTGTGCAGCGATTCCGGGATCGTGACCGGCGATTCCGCCATCGTGACCACCCATTCCGGGCCCACACTCCAAATCGGTCACGATGAAACGGAATCAGCGGTCACGTTCGCCCGGAACAGGCGGTCACGTTCAATCGGAATGACCGGTCACGATGGGCCGGAATATGCACTCGGCTTGGTCAAGCATCCGCAGCCTGTCCTGATAGCCGGCCGACATCAGATCCGGCTGCAGAATGAGCGCACGGTTGCGCTGCACGAGCCCTATATCGGCCTCGCGCCTGATCACGTCTGCGGCATCGCCGGCGACGCGCCAGCGCATATCATGACGATCGAAAACCTAACGACTTTCAATGAGGTCGCCCGGGGTCTCAACGATGAGGTCGATGCCATGGTCATCTATACCGGGGGCATGCCGTCGCCCGCGTTGCGAGCCGCCCTGCGTGCCCTTATCGCCGACTGTGGCGAGCGGACATGTTTCTGGCATTGGGGAGATATCGACGTGGGTGGTCTACGGACCGCGCTGGCGATTCAGGGCGAACTCGATGGCCGAGCCCGGCTTCGTCCCTGGCAAATGGATCTATCGATACTGCCGAGTGATACCCGCTTGACCGATGCACCCGATACCGTCGTCAAGCAAATGATTACCCTTGCCGAACGTCTAGATTGGCCCGAGGAGGCTGCAGGAATCCGGCGTCTGCGGGCGATCGTCGAGCAGGAAGTGCTGGCACCCTGCCGCCCGTTCTGATCGGTCGCGCCGATTATCAGGACGGGTTAACTCTGTATCCGTTTGTACCGGACATCGGGCCGGGGATGGTGGCCATCTCCACAGCTTTTGCCGTGTATCCAAAACTGGTCATATATGCTCGGATTCGGAAAAAACCTGGTGGGCAAGGCCTTTTAATCCTAGCTCGCGCTCCTTTCGACCAACCAACCTGATGTCATCGGCGTTAGGGTAATGGCGTAACAATGCCTTGGCCTTGCAGCGAAGCTCTTGAGGCATATTCCGGTCGCGCGACATTTGTTCAAGAAATTCTCTAGTGGCAATCACAGCTCGTGTTCTTTCATTCGGCATCGTCATGATCGATCCCTATTAACTAGTGTCCGTCCAGAAACTCCAACTATCTGATTGCGTTGTAGAATCGGGGCAATATAAAAGTGGAAAACTCCGGGCGC
>NZ_JBQDYE010000063.1:0-11483 GCF_052044155.1 Salinisphaera sp. SWV1 | reverse complement strand
GGGCGGGCGCGCGCCCGACATGGCGCGGCGGCAGGCCGCCCCAGCCGCTGTCGCCGCCCTGTTCGCCATCGGCTGCATTGCCGGGATCGCTGCCGCCCGTCCGGGGCGGGCCCGAATCCGGCTCGCCGCCCGCCGACTCGGAATGGCGCCGATGACAGAGCACGAACTCGGCGACGGCCTCGATATCCGCTTCGCTGACGGCATTCCGGCCCTGCCAGCCCGCGTGCGCCCGGGCCGCCTGGCGCCAGTGCAGATCCGCGCGCACACCCTCGACATCGGCCGCCACGCAGCGCTCGGCGATCGCCACCTTGCTCGTCTCCGGGCAGATCACATTCGATAACCGCGTCCGGGCCGCCTCGATCTGCGCGGCGAGTTGGGCCTGGGCATCGGCCCAACTCGCGGCAAAGGTGGCCGGGTCCTGCTCGTAGGCCAGCCGCTGGTCGACGATCGCCCGGCGTTCGTCCGCGCGATAGCGCGGTTCGAGTTCCACACACAGACCGAAGCGGTCGGCGAACTGCGGGCGCAGCTCGCCTTCGTCCGGATTCATGGTGCCGATCAGGACAAACTCGGCCGCATGTTCACGGCTGATGCCGTCGCGCTCGATGCGGTTGATCTTGGAGGCGGCCACATCGAGCAGTACGTCGACCAGCGGATCGGCGAGCAGGTTGACCTCATCGATATACAGATAGCCGCCGTGGGCGCGGCCGATCACGCCGGGACGATAGGCCACCTCGCCAGTGCCAAGTGCGCGCTGCAGATCAAGGCTGCCAATCACCTGTTCCTCGGTCGCCCCCAGCGGCAGCGTGACGAAGCGCCCGGCCGCTCGCGCATCGATCGCCGCCAGGCCGCGCGCCAGCGTGGACTTGGCCGCACCGCGCGGACCAGAGACGAGCACGCCCGCCAGCGCAGGCTCGATCGCGGCCAGGATCAGCGCAGTCTTGAGCCGATCCTGGCCGACCACGGCCGCGAACGGGAAATCAGCGTGCGACATGCGCCATACCCTGCGGTGACCCGGCGGCCCCGATCCAGCGCCGCATTGCCCAGCCACAGGCCGTGCCCAGCACCAGCCAGAGCAGGAGATTGGTCGCGCCGCTGGCCCAGATGAATTGCTGGTGGATCTGTTCGAGCGCGGCCGTCGCCGCCGGGCCATGGCCGGCATAGGCCGAGCCGGCCGGCTCGGGCGCGCCGAACAGATACGGCAGCGGCATCAAGACCAGGGCCGGCAGCTTCTTCCAGCCCGGCGCGAATACGGCCATCGCCAACGCGACGATCACCACGGCCACCGTAGCGGCCCACCAGAGTTGGCGATCGGTCAGTGCCGCGGCGAGCGTGCCCGGCACTTCGGGCGACAGCCCGAGCGCCGGGGCCACGAACACCGACGCGAACCCGGACAGGCCCCAGAGCGCGCCGGGCGCAGGCCCCAGCGGCGTGCCGCACGCAAGCGTCGCGACGCTCATCGCCACCATCAACAGCAGCGCGAAGCCGATGGCGACGCCGATATCGGCCGCGATGGTGAACAGCATCCGCGGCGCCCCGTCGGCCGGCGCCCAGGCGTGCACTTCATCGGCGGAATGCGCGCCCGCCGCGTGGTGATGTGCGGGCTGCTCGTAGTGCTCGGCCTGGGCGATCAGCGGCGCGGTGGTGAATTGCTCGCCGAGACCCAGCAGCGCCCCGACCGCCAGGCCGATGGCCACGGACAGAAAAATCAATCGTCGAAACAGCATGCGCTCTCCCGGTATGCGATCCGCGTCCCGGCGGATCGCCAGAATGCTCGAACACGGTCGTTATCGCCGCGGCGAGGCGGCGAGGCAGTGTCACGTGACGATCAGTGGCAGGGAAAGGACGCCGAGTGACGGGCGTCGTGGGCCGCGTTATGCACCGGCATGATGTGGGAAAAACCCACGCCGTAGACGACGAACAGGCCGATCAGTGTCGCCCCGGCAAGCTGGACGGCCTGGCTGACACGGGACGCCGGCAAGGCCGGGTTGTGGCCGGCGGCGGAAGTCTGGCTGGTTTGCATGTACACACCCGTACGTTGAAATCACCGGGTTCGGCGCGTGGCAAGCGACGAACCTTGCACCCAGGGCCGGTCTCCGGACTCGCGAAGGTCGTATCCCGACCCGTCCATGCCTTCCCGCGCGAAACGCGCAGTGGCTCGATATGGACTGTATCGCCTACCGTTGCGGGGGCAGCAGCGGCCTTGCGCACGAAGCGCGCACCGCTTTCCCGATTATCCTGCGGCGAGGCAGGCACCCTGTAACCTGGAGTCTAGGTTGGGGGGTCGAGGCGGTCAAATGGCTCGACCGGGAAGACTCTCGGTTATGCTCGGCGGCTGAATGGCCGATGAAACGGAGTGACCAGCATGCATGGCAACCGGCTGTGGTTTGCGGGGCTGGGCCTCCGGCGCGATTGCCGCGCCGGTGAGCTGGCGGCATTGCTCGCGGCGAGCTGCGGCGAAGCCGGTATCGAGATGCGGGCGCTGCACGCCCTTGCCTGCCTCGATCTGCGCGTATCGGAACCGGGCCTGCAGGACCTGGCCGAAACACTCGGGCTCGTGCTGCACGCCTTGCCGGCCCGGCGCCTGGCGGCCTTCAACGACCGGCTGTCGCAGCATTCGCCACGGATCCAGGCGCGGTACGGGGTCGGCGGGATTGCGGAAGCCGCGGCCCTGGCCTCGGCCGCCGCAGGCCACACCGGGGCCCCCCCCCGGCTCGCGGTGACGCGTCGCCAAAGCGCTGCGGCCACGGTCGCGATTGCGGTTCGCGAAACCGCTGCCGTGCCATCCCGCTAGCCGACGCGTCGTAACAAGCGTTTATGCGCGAGGAAAGCAGCGAACACGGCGGCACGTTACGCACCGGCTGGACCACGGGCGCCACCGCGACCGCGGCCGCGGTCGCCGCCGCCCATCGACTGTTGTTCGACACGGTACTGGAGCGCGTGCATCTGCGGCTGCCGCGGGGGCGCGAAGCCGTATTGCCGGTCGCCGACAGCCGCGTGATCGCGCCGGCCCGCCTGGCCGAGGCGGGGCTGATCAAGGACGCCGGCGACGATCCGGATGCCACCCACGGCGCCCGCGTCTGGGTACAGCTCGAATTGACCGCCGCGCCGGGCATACGGTTCGAAGCCGGCGTCGGCGTAGGCACGGTCACACGCAGCGGTCTGGCCCTGGCGGTGGGCGAACCGGCCATCAACCCGGTGCCGCGCCGCATGATCGCCGACCACCTCGCCCGCGTCGCCGCCGATGCGGGCTACGCGGGCGGCTTTCGCGTGATTGTCGGCGTCGACGACGGCGAGCGCATCGCGGAAAAAACCATGAATGGCCGGCTCGGTATCATCGGCGGGCTGTCGATCCTGGGCACGACCGGCATCGTGCGGCCGTTTTCCTGTGCCGCCTATATCGCCTCCATCCATCAGGGGATCGACGTGGCCCGCGCCAACGGCCTGACCCATCTGGCCGCGGCCACCGGCTCGACCAGCGAAGCCGTGGTCCGCGCAGCCTATGACCTGCCCGATATGGCGATCATCGAAATGGGCGATTTCGTGGGCGCGGTCGTGAAATACCTGAAACGCTACCCGGTGGCCCGGCTTACGCTGGTCGGCGGCTTCGGCAAGTTCAGCAAGCTCGCCGCCGGCCGGCTCGATCTGCACAGCCGGCGCGGCGGCGTGGATTTCGAATTTCTGGCCGGCCTGGCCCCGGAGGCCGATGCCGCCACGCAGCAGGCGATCCGCACCGCGAACACCAGCCTTGCGGCGCACGGGCTCGCCCGCGATGCCGGCATCGATCTCGCCGCCCGCATCGCCCGGCGCGCCTGGCAGAAAGCCGGCCATTACCTGCCGCCGCAAACGCGACTGGAACTCTGGGTGATCGACAAGCCCGGCCGGGTTCTCGCCCGTTACGGCCGTCTCGACGACCGCTAGCAACTTCGATGAACGCATGGTCCCGCCCGCCGGCGGACAGGCATCAAACCATCGGCGTCGGTGCGGCGGACCCTATCGCCCTGCGGAATACGACGCCCCGGTCCGGAGTCAGTCCTCACTCGCCCAGCGATAACGGCTGGCATGGGTCGGGTCGTAGAGCTTGCTTTCGTTGAAGTCGGTCGCCCCCACAACCGGCCCGACGAAGATGATGGCGTTGCGCTTGGCTGCCAGCGTATCGGCGGCGGCGACCAGGTCGGCCAGCGGCGCGCGGACGATCCGTTGTTCGGCCCAGGACGCCCGTTGCACGATCGCGGCCGGGCAGTCCGCGCCATACGACGGCAGCAGGCGTTCGACCACCTCGGCGATGACCTGCAGCGACAGATGAATCGCCAGGGTCGTGCCGCTGACCGCGAATGTTTCCAGCGTCTCGCGGGCGGGCATGTTCGAGGCCCGCCCCTGGGTGCGGGTGATGATCAGGGACTGGCCGACTTCGGGCACGGTCAGCTCCTGGCCGAGCGCGGCGGCCGCGGCCGCGAAAGCCGGCACACCGGGAGTGAGCGTGTAGTCGATGCCGGCCTCGCTCAGCCGGCGCAGCTGTTCGGCCAGGGCGCTGTAAATGGCCAGATCGCCGGAATGCAGGCGCGCGATATCGTAGCCGGCATCGGTGGCATCGATCATGCGGGTGATCATGTCGTCCAGGCTCATGCCGGCGGTATTGATCGCGTCGGCACCGGGCTTGAGATGATCCAGTACCGCGGCCGGGATCAGGGATCCGGCATACAGACACAGATCGCAGCGCCCCAGCCGGTCGACGGCGCGTAGCGTGAGCAGGTCGGGCGCGCCGGGGCCGGCGCCGATGAAATGCACGGTCATGGTTTGGTCTCCTTCGGGCCTGCCGGGTTTTCCTGCGAGTCCGGGGCGTGGCACGCCGCGACGCCACGCGCGCCCGGCGGGACAGGATGGGCGGTCGCCAATGCGGCGTTCGCACGACATCTCAACGGGTCCGGGTCCAGCAGCCGATCGTCACCGGCCGCGCCGACGCCCAGCCATGGAAGCGACCCAGCGGCTCAGCACGCTCGATACCGATCCGGCGCAACGTCCCGCCATGGCGTTGCATGGCCGCGGCAAGCACCGCATCGCCTTCGACGGTCACGCTCGTGGCCACCAGTCGGGCCTGTTGTCCCGCGGCCAGCGATGCCAGACAGCGTTCGACCAGGCCTGCGTGGGTCAGCCCGCCGCCGATGAAAATCGCATCGGGCGTGGGCAGGTCCGCCAGCGCCTGCGGTGCACTGCCGTGTATGCATTCCAGCGCCGGCACGCCGAGCCGCTCGGCATTGCGCCGTACCCGTTCGGCCCGTTCGGCTCGCGCCTCAAGCGCGATCGTCCGATTGGCCGGGTCGGCCAGCATCCACTCGATGCCGACCGCGCCGGAACCGGCGCCGATATCCCAGAGTGTTTCGCCCCGGCCCGGGGCGAGCAGCGCCAGCACCACGGCCCGGACCTCGGCCTTGCTGATCTGGCCGTCGTGCTCGAACAGCGCCTCCGGCCGCCCGGCAACCCGCGGGATCGGCTGCGCCCGGGCACCGGCGACACAATCCACGGCCACTACGTTCAGGGCCGCGATATCCGCATGCGCCCAGTCGGCCGCCCTATCGCTCAGGCAGCGCGCCCCGGCACCGCCGAGATGTTCGAGCACTGTCAACCGTGACGGCTCGAATCCGGTCTCCCGCAACAGCCGCGCGACCGCCGCGGGGGTGCGACCGTCCCAGCTCAAAAGGATGAGGCGCGTGCCATTGTCCAGGTACGGCCGTATCGCGGCCAGATCCCGGCCATGGACCGACAGGCAATACACATCCTGGAGCGCCCACCCCAGCCGGGCCGCCGCCAGGGAAAACGCCGAGGGTCTGGGAAAGGCGCGCATCTCGCTCGGCGCCACCGAGCGGGCCAGCGTGGCGCCCACGCCGAACCAGAATGGATCCCCCGTGGCCAGTACGGCCACCGGCGTGCCGCGCCGGGCACGAATGCCGTCGATCGCATCCAGCAGCGGCGACGGCCAGGTTTCGCGGGTCTGGCCCGCAATCGGCGGCAGCATCGCCAGATGACGCCGGCCGCCGATCACATGCGCCGCACGCGCGACCGCCGCACGAGCCGCCGGTTCGAGCCCTGGCCAGCCGTCTTCGCCGAGGCCCACGATCGATAGCCAGGCCTGGACAGATGCGTCAGTATCTCGGCACATTGCCCGTCCGTTTGCGTCGGACCACGACCGATCCATGAAACTGCTGCTGCTCGGCGGCACCGCCGAAGCCCGCGAACTCGCGGCGTCCCTGGCCGCGTTCCCGGACGTCGAGGCCACCCTGTCGCTGGCCGGCGCGACCACGGCGCCTGCGCGTTTCGCCCTGCCGGTACGCCGCGGCGGCTTCGGCGGGGTCCACGGGCTGTCGCGTTATCTGGCCGCCGAAGCCATCGACGGCGTCATCGACGCCACCCATCCCTTCGCCGCGACCATGTCGGCGAATGCGGTGGCCGCCAGCGCTGCGCTGGGCATCCCGCTCTGGCGTATCGAGCGTCCGGCCTGGCAGGCCGGGCCGGGCGACGATTGGCATGACGCCGCCGACCCGCCTGCCGCCGCCCGGCGCTTGGCCGAGTTCGGGCCCCGTGTGTTTCTGAGCGTGGGCGCGCGCAGCCTGGCGCCCTTCGCGGACGTCGCCGGCAAGCACTGGATCGTGCGCAGCATCGAAGCGCCCGAGCCGGCCCCGGCGTTCGGCAGCTGGACACTGATTCGTGCCCGACCGCCTTTTGCGGTGGCCGACGAAATCGCCCTGTTTCGCATGCACGATGTCGATGTCCTGGTGACCAAGAACAGCGGCGCGCGGGCCACCGCGGCCAAGCTCGATGCGGCGCGCCGGCTCGGCCTTCCGGTCGTGATGATCGCGCGCCCGGCGCTGTCGGCGCCACAGCGGCATTTCGGCTCGGCCGAGGCCCTGATCGCTGCCTTGCCCGAACTGCATCAGGCGCGCGGATAGTAACGCGGGGTGTAGACGCGCGTGGCGCCACCCTGCGCGAACACCCGCGTGGTCGAGGCACCGACGATGACGAGCGTGCTCATGTCCGCCCGGGCTGGCGAAAAACACGCTAGATCGGTGATATGCAACGATTCGTCGACCCGGCCCACCGCCCGGCCAAGGACCACCGGCGTGGCCGGGTCGCGATAGCGGCGTATGATCGCCATCGCCGCCCCCAGCTGCCAGGGCCGCGCCCTGGAAATCGGGTTGTAGAACGCCAGCGCGAAGTCGGCATCAGCGGCGCGGTCGATGCGTTTTTCGATCCGGTCCCACGGCTTGAGGTTGTCCGATAGCGAGATCACGCAGAAATCGTTACCGAGCGGCGCCCCGGCCCGGGCGGCGACCGCCTGGATAGCGGAGACCGCCGGTGCGATGCGGACATCGACGGCCTGCCAACGGGGGTGATCGGCGCCTTCGAGTGCTTCCCATACCGCGGCGGCCATGGCGAAGATCCCGGGATCGCCGCCGGAGATCACCGCAACGCGGGCACCGTTGGCCGCCAGGTCCAGCGCATGTCGGGCCCGCGCCAGTTCTTCGCGATTGTCCGAGACATGCCGGGCCTGGCCGCACCCGGCCACGCGCTCGACATAGCCGGCATAACCCACCAGATCGGTCGCGGCTTCGAGAATCGCCGACGTTTCCGGCGTGATCCAGTCCGGATCGCCCGGCCCGACGCCGACCACCGCCAGCCAGCCGCCCGCGCTCATACCCGCACGCCCGGGCCGGGCAACAACACCATCGAGAAATACGGCGCCGGCCCCTCAGGGGCCTCGGCCAGCGGCATGACGCGCTGGCGCCCGCCCATGCTGGCGCGTTCGACATACCAGGCGGCCTCGCCACGTCCGGCCGCCGCCAGGGCCGCCCGAATACGCGGCAGATTGCGGCCGACCTTCATCACCACCACGGCCTGGGCCATGCCCAGCGCCGCGGTCAGCTGATCGTCCGGCAGCGTACCGGGCACGACCGCCAGCACATCGTCGCGCATGGCGATCGGGCGCGGCAACTGCGAGGCCCCGGCCAGCATGGCCGGCACCCCGGGAATGACCACCGGGGCGTAGCGCTCGCGCAGGCGGATGAACAGATGCATGAACGAGCCGTAGAAGAACGGATCGCCCTCGGACAGCACGGCCACCGAGCGCCCCGCATCCAGATGGCTCGCCACCGCGGCGGCCGAGTCGTCGAAAAAACGCTCGATACGCTCGCGGTATTCGGCCGAGCCATGCGGCAGCTCGGTGGTCACCGGATAGGCCATGGGCAGCCGCGTCTGCGCCGGGTCCAGATACGGTTCGGCGGTCGCCAGCGCATTGCCGCGACCCGCCCGCTTGCAGAAGTACGCCACCACCGACGCATCCGCGATCGCCCGCGTGGCCTTGACCGTCATCAACTCCGGGTCGCCCGGGCCGGTGCCGACCCCGTAAAGAACGCCTGCGCTCATAGCGCTTCGCTGGCGAAAGCGTTAACCGCGGCCGCGGCCATGGCGCTGCCGCCGCGCCGGCCGCGCAGCGTGAGAAAGTCCAGGCCGAACGTCTGGGCCGCGAGCGCCTGCTTGCTCTCGATCGCGCCGACGAAGCCGACCGGCAGGCCGAGCACCGCGGCCGGCCGTGGCGCGCCGCTGGCGACCATCTCCAGCAGGTGGAACAACGCCGTGGGTGCATTGCCGATCACGACCACGGCGCCGTCCAGCCGCGCGCGCCAGAGCTCGAGTGCGGCGGCGCTTCGGGTATTGCCGATACCTGCGGCGATCCCGGGCGTTGCCGGATCGCGCAGCGTGCAGACGACGTCGTTTTCCGCCGGCAGCCGGCGTCGTGTCACCCCATGGGCGACCATTTCGCTGTCGCAGAGAATCGGCGCGCCGGCAATCAGCGCGGCCCGCGCTGCCCGCGCGACATGCCGCGAATAACGCAGATCGGCCACCAGATCGGTCTGGCCGCAGGCGTGCATCATGCGAATCGCCACATCGACCAGATCCGACGGCACGCCCGACAGATCCGCCTCGGCGCGGATGATGGCAAACGATTTTTCGTAAATCGCCCGACCGTCGCGGATATAGTCGTAATCCTGACTGGAATCGCTCACCGGATTCATACACCTCGTTGCTGTGATGACACGACGCGCGCCGGATCAGACGGCGGCCGGCCCATGGCGGGCGACGAATGCCTCGGCGCTCTCGCCGGAACGGCCCTGTTCGACAAAGGCCCGGTCCAGCGCGGCCAGGCGCTGCACCACCTCGGCCGGCGCCAGCCCGGTCCAGCTTGGTATCGCCGCCGGCCCGCCGGCGAATACCACGTCGTACCGGCCACCGCGGCCGACCAGCGTGACCGCCGCCGGCCGGCGGCGCGCACACCCCTTAGAACAGCCGGACACATGCACGGCCGTCCCGCTCGCCGCGGCCCGCAGGTTCGGCATGGCGTGCGAGCATAGCAAGGCGTGCGCCCGCGTGTCGGTCGAACCGTGCGCACAGCCGCGCTGGCCGACACAGGCTTCAATCGATGCATGGGGATCGGCGCTGGAGACGATAGCGCCCAGGCGGCGAAGCCGTTCGCGCAGCGCCTCACCACCGGCAGCCACAACAAGGCTGCGATCCGGGAACAGCCGGATCGGGCCGTGCGTACGGGCAAGGCGCGCCAATTCACCCAGCGTCCGGGATTCGATCCGCCCGAACGGGAAAGCGAACGACTGCCAGTTCGCACCGCGCCGTCTTTCCAGCGGATATTCGATGCGCGGCGTGATCGCGCCCGAAGCCGCGGCGGTCAGCGAAACCGACAGCTGCGCGGCGGCCCGGGCGATACGGGCCGGGTCCAGCCCGCGTAATCGCAGCCCGCGGTCCGGCGGCGGGTTGCCGGCCACGACCTGTGTCATGAGTCCCGTCACCGCCGCCGGCACATCGCATGCCGCCAGGCAGGCCAGCGGCGTCGCGCTCACGCTGTCGCCCGCCACCGCAAGCCGCCAGACGCCGGGCCGGCCGGCAAGCGCGTCCAGCCGGATGTCCGCATCAATCCACCCCAGGTGGGCACGTCCGCCGCCGTCGACGACAAGGGCGAATTTGTCGGCCAAGGCCGCCGTGACGTCACTTTGGCGCATCGCGGCACGCAAACCGCGGGCCAGTGTGATCGCATCGCCCTCGGCATTGTCGTCGATATCGCTTGCCGCCGAGATGATCGTATCGGGCACCCCTGCGTCGCGCCGGGCCTCGCGCAAATCAGCCGAATCCAGCCTCGCCATCGCATCCCGGATCGCCGTCACCCCACGCAGCTCGATCTTGGCGCGACGGGTCACCCGCACGCCGCCATCGGCAACGCAGTCGGCGATCCGGGCCAGGGCCCGGAGCATGCGGGCATCAAGCGCCGAATCCGGCGGGCGCAGACGCAGGAGATGACCATCGGCGGTGGCCATCGGGCGCCTGTCGGTCGGGCACCAGCCGCGAACCCACGGGTACGGGCCGTCGGTGGCAGCGTGTCGATGAATACTCAGCGGATCGTCTCGCGTCGAAAACGGAATGCGGCGAAGGCTTGCAAAGCCGGCCCGGTAATTCAAGCCGACAGCGCCCCGGCCGCGCCCGTGCATACACGGCAGAACCCACCCCGGGCGCGACTCGTACCCAACCGCGACAGGCTTTAGGATACGCCTTTGCCCCGCATCGGGAATGCGTGCATGCGAGCACATCGTTACGACGCCGCCGAACTCGACACGGTTTACCGCGTCATCGCCGAACGCCGGGACATGCGGCATTTCCGGCGCGACGCGGTCCACCCGGACGTATTGCAGCGTATCCTGGCCGCGGCCCACTGCGCGCCCAGCGTCGGCTACATGCAGCCCTGGCGGTTCATCCGGGTGATCGACCGCGACCTGCGTGCCGCGATCCGCGCCGATGTCGAGATCGAGCGCGAACGCACGGCCGATGCACTGGGCGAGCGGCGGGACGAATTCATGCGCCTGAAGGTCGAGGGCATCGACCAATGCGGCGAGTTACTCGTCGTGGCGCTGACCGACGGGCGCGAGCG
Organism: Salinisphaera sp. SWV1; assembly: GCF_052044155.1. Taxonomy (NCBI): domain Bacteria; kingdom Pseudomonadati; phylum Pseudomonadota; class Gammaproteobacteria; order Salinisphaerales; family Salinisphaeraceae; genus Salinisphaera; species Salinisphaera sp. SWV1. The sequence goes on along the minus strand of NZ_JBQDYE010000063.1, from coordinate 502 downwards.
CCATGTTTTCGGCCGCCGGACGATGCCCGAAATGGACCTCGCCTCGGCGGCCTGCGCGATTCAGAACCTCTGGCTCGCGGCACGGGCCGAGGGCCTCGGCATGGGCTGGGTATCGCTATTCGAACCCGCGACCCTCGCCGCTCGACTCGGCATGCCCGACGGCGCGCGACCGATCGCCATTCTGTGTCTCGGACACGTCGACGAATTCTACCCACGCCCGATGCTGGCCGAACAAGGCTGGGCACAACGCCTGCCGCTGGACGCGCTGGTCGGCGTCGATGGATGGCCGAGCGCGGCGCGGCACGACGACGAACACGGATAGAAACGACGCCGCGCCACCGCCCGAGGCGAGCCGCACGACGGCCCCTGGTCTTTTCAAACACAGCACCCGGCGAGATGACTCGCGGCTGCGCCGCTCACCCCTGCGGGGCCGCCGTCGCTGCGCGCCGGCGTTCGACCGCGCTATGCGCGGTCGTCGAACGCTTGTTTATGGGTCGGGAGT
>NZ_JBQDYE010000062.1:0-11819 GCF_052044155.1 Salinisphaera sp. SWV1 | reverse complement strand
GCCGATCGGTGCCCGGGGGCGGACGCGGCCGCCGGCCCCCAGGCCGACGCCGGCGCCGTCCCGGAATGACGACAAGCCCGCGCCGGAGTCGCCGCCCGCGGCCGTTGACGAGCCGGAGCAGGTTGTAGCGCCCGCGGCCCGGGCCGGCGCCGAGTCGGCCGAGCGTACGCCGCCGGCGCCCCACACATCGTCGGCATTCGGCCCGTACCTGCTTCGTTTTCAACCGGTCTGGCGCGGCGCCATGGATGGTCTGCTCGCCGGGGCGGCGGTGCGCCTCGTGCCCGCCGACAACGCCGATGCCCGGCCGCGCACGCTCGGAGAGGTGGTGGCCGAGGGCCCGGACGAACCCGAGGCATGCCGGACATGCGTACAGTGGTTGATGCGGCGGCTGATCACCCTGCAGGCGAACTGGCGCACCCTCGAACTGCCGCGTGTGCCGGTGGTGATTCTGCTTCCGGAGATACTGCTCGGGTTCGAGGGGGCCGGGCAGATCTGGGCCGAGGCGTTATCGCGATACGAGCCGGCCGCGGGTGATCTGGTGTTCTGTGTCGAGCGCCTGCCCGCGGCGGGCGAGACGACGCTGCCCGTGCGCTGGGCGGTCGCCGAGCAGCGCACGCGTGACGGCCAGCTCTGGTATCGCCTGATGTCCGGCGAAGACGATGAATCGTCGGCGGGCGCGGTTGCCGACGGGACGCGCTTTGTCCTGCCTGACGACGGCGCGATGGACAGCGCACATCAACCGCTGTCGCCGCGCGCTTTCGGGCGCCTGATGAGCCGTTCGGAGCTGGCCCCGCTATAGGGTATGCATGCTCATGACCTCCCGGCCCGCCGCGCTGGGGCGACCTCGGTCTCAGCCGGCGTCGGTCGCCCGGGCGGCGGCGTTGGCCAGGCGGGCGAAGTCGGCCGCCGCCAACCGTTCCGCGCGCTCGCCGGGCTCGACATCGCAGGCGGCGATGGCCTCGGCGTCGAGAAACCGCTTGAGGGCATTGCGCAGCGTCTTGCGGCGTTGTCCGAATGCCGCGGTCACGATGCGATCGAACATGCGCGTATCGTCGATGACGAAGTCCGGCGGTCGCGGGACCAGGCGAACCACCGAGGACATCACCCTGGGCGGCGGACGAAACGCGCCCGGTCCGACGTCGAACAGCAGGCTTGCCTCGGCGCGTGCCGCGATGGCCACCGAAAGACGGCCGTAATCGTGGCTTCCCGGCACCGCTACCATGCGATCCACGACTTCCTTTTGCAGCATGAAGTGCATGTCGGTGATCTCGGCGCCGCTTGTCAGCAGGGCGAACAGCAGGGGCGACGAGATGTTGTAGGGCAGGTTGCCGACCAGCCGCAACGGCCCCGCGCGGCGCTTGGCGAGCGCGCCGTAGTCGATGCCGAGCGCGTCGCCGGCGATCACTTCCAGCCCCTTGCGCCGGGCCGCGCGGTCCGCCCAGCGGGCGATCAGGTCGCGATCGATCTCGATCACGGACAGCTGATCCAGCCGCTCCAGCAACGGTTCGGTCAGCGCGCCTTCGCCGGGGCCGATCTCGACCACGCAGTCGTCGGCATTGGCGTTGATGGCGGCGAGAATGCGATCGATCACCCCGCGTTCATGCAGGAAATGCTGGCCGAAGCGTTTACGCGCCATGATCGCTCGCCACCATGTGTGCTGCGATCTTCAGCGCCGCCTCGAGGCTGCCGGTGTCCACGCGGTCGGTGCCGGCGAGTTCCAGCGCCGTGCCGTGGTCGACCGAGGTGCGCACGATCGGCAGGCCCAGGCTCACATTGACGGTGCGCGAGAAACCGAGATGCTTGATCACCGGCAGACCCTGGTCGTGGTACATGGTCAATACGACATCGGCCTGGGCCAACTGGTCCCGGGTGAACAGTGTATCCGCGGGGAGCGGGCCCACGGCGTCGATGCCGCGGCTGCGGGCCGCCTCGATCGCCGGCGCGATGATGTCGATTTCCTCGCGGCCGAGATAGCCGTTCTCGCCGGCATGCGGGTTGAGCCCGGCGACCCGTATGCGCGGCCGGGCCATGCCGAAACGTTGGCCCAGCCCGGTGTGAAGCGTGTCCAGGGTATGCGCGAGATCGGCGCCGTTAATGGCACCGGGCACGGCCGAAAGCGGGATGTGGACCGTGGCCAGGGCAACGCGCAGGCTGCCGTCGTCGGTAGTCAGCATCATCACCGGCGCCGCGCTGTGGCAACGCGCGGCAAGATAGCCGGTATGCCCGGTGAAGGCGAAGCCGGCCTGATTGATCACCGCCTTGTGCACCGGGCCCGTGACCAGCGCGTCGGCTGCGCCGTCGCGACACAGCGCCACCGCGCGGTCGAGTGTGGCGAGCACGTACGGCACATTGTCCGGATCGAGCCGCCCGGCCTCGGCCGGGCGCGCCAGATCAAGCGGGTCCACGGTCAGTTCGCCGGCCCGTTGCGGCGATGGCGCCGCCGTATAGTCCACCGGCTTGATTTGCAACGCCAGGCCCAGTTGATCGGCGCGCTGACGCAGCAGCTCGGGGTCGGCAACCGCCACGATTTCGGCGGCGTGGCCGCGCTGGGCGATGCGTACCGCCAGATCGGGGCCGACGCCGGCGGGTTCGCCGGGCGTCAGCAAAACACGAGACAGGCGCGCCACCGGCGGTTACGAGCCGGGGGTGCCGGGGGTGGGCTGGTAGTTCGGCATCCGGATATCGACGTAGGCCTCGTCACGCAGCTTGCGCAGCCACAACTGGCCCTTTTCGCGCGCGCGCTTGCGCCCGAGCGCCTCGCGCGCCTTGTTGCGCTTGGCTTCCTGCGTTTCGTCGCGCTGGCGACGGGCGATCAGCTTGATGATTTCGTAGCCGTCGTGGGTCTGGAAGATATGGCTGATCTCGCCCTTGTGGAGTTTCTCGATGTGTCGTCGGGTATCGGGAGACAAGCGGTTGAGCGGGATCCAGCCCACATCGCCGCCCTGGCGAGCGGTGCTGGTGTCGTCGGAATACTTGCGGGCGAGCGCGGCGAAGTCGGCACCGGCAAGCAGGCGCTGGCGGATCTGCTGGGCCAGCTTGCGGGTCCGCGCATCGCTGCGGATCTCGTTGGGTTTCAGGATGATGTGGCGGATATGCGCCTCAGTCACCATGACCTTCTTCTGATGGGTGTCGGACGCGTTGTTCTTGCCGCCACGCTCGTTTTCGAGCTTGAGTAGATACAGACCGTCCGGTCCGCGGAATACCGGGCTGACCTGGCCGGGTTTCAGGCCGGCCAGCGCGCTGTCGAAACTGTCCGGCAACCTGGCGCCCGAAACCCAGCCCATATCGCCGCCGTTGGCCGCATTCGGGCCCTGCGAGACCGAACGCGCGGCATCGGCGAAGCTCGTCTTGCCCGATGTGATCTGCTTGCGGAGGGTGGTCAGCCGGTCGCGAACCACGCCCGCGGCGGTGGAATCCGAACCGCCGGTCACGTCCAGTTTGATCTGGCGCAGATGGTACTGGTGGTTGCGCGAAAAGCGCAGGGACTGGTTCTGCAGATAGCGGTCGACGTCCTGATCGGATACCGACACCTTGCCCATGACCTCCTTCTGGCGAACCTTGGAGATCTTGATCTCTTCACGCACGTGCTGGCGCAGATCGGCCATGCTCATGCCGCTCTGTTGGACCGCCTGGGTGAACTGCTGCAGATTCATGTTGTTGCGCTGGGCGATTCGCGACAGCCCCTGTTGCAGCTCGGCCTTGGAGACCTTGATGCCATCCTGATTGGCTTTCTGGATCTGCAGCTGGCGCATGATGAGTTGATCAAGCACCTGGGAGCGCAGCACGTTGCGCGGCATCTGGCCGATCTGGGCAGCGTTCTGCTGCTTGACCTGGGCGACCGCGGCATCCAGCTCGCTCTCGAGGATGACGTCGTTGTTGACCACGGCGACGATCTTGTCCAGCGACTGCGGTTTCTGGTTCTGGCTCGACATCCCGCCGAGCGAGAAGCTGTCGAGCCCGCCGCCTGCCCCCAGTTGCTGGGCGCTGGCGAGCGGTAGCGCGAGGACGAAGATGAGCCACCCGATGGCCGGGCGTAGTAGGGAGGGATATTTCATGGCGAACGGATCGTATCAAAGGTGCCGGTCTAGCGCGTTTGCGGCGTGGCGCTGAACATGTCGTGCTGTACGAACGACGACACGCTCTTGCCGAAGCGGCCGAGGCCGCGCAGCACGAACTGAAACATGATGGTGTTGTTCTGGCGGCTGTTGTAGTCCACATAGCGGCGCCACGCCAACCGTACCGCGTAACAGCAGGACGGGCGATATTCCAGTCCTGCCAGGGTCTCGATGTTTTGATGACGCTTCAACGAATAGTTCCATCGGCCGATCACATCGAGCCCCGAGCCCAGCGGTGCGCGAATGCCGATGGCCGCCTGCGACAGGCTCTCGAACTGCCCGGGTAAGAGCGTGGTCGCGTAAACGCGGCTGCCGTGACGATCATAGGACAGGCGTGTGACGTTGCGTGACGGACGGTAGTTGCGATAGTAGCGATAGCCGAGATCGAGTTGATAGCTGCCGCTATGGCCGATCGTGGCGGTCGCGATGGCGCGATCGATTTTCGCCGCATGCGCGTCGTAGCTGAGGGTGGCCCGCGTGGTGAACAGGTCCGACGGCGAGAACATGCCGCCGACGACATAATCGGAGCCGTGCTTGTTATAGCCGGTGGTCCCGCTGTCGGGCAGTCCTACCCGCAGCTTGCGAAAACTGGTGACCCGGCCGAGATCAAAGCGGGCCACGGTGCGCCCCGTATTCGGCGACACCAGATGCGAACTCACCCCGATGGTGATCTGGTTGGCATCGCCGATGCGGTCGATGCCGGTGTAGCGATTGTCCGCGAACAACTGATCGTAGTTGAGCGTGGCACTGCCCGAATCGAAGATCGGGATATCCGACTGGTTCTGATAGCCGACCAGCAGATACTGCATACGGGGATCGAGGGTCTGGATCCAGCCGTTGTCAAGCGTGCGTGAAAAGCGCAGGCCGGCATCGGCCTTGAAACTGGGAATTTCGCGGTTGATGGTATTTGGGATGGACTGGTCGTAGCCGTCGCTGGCCGCGTACTGCAGATTGCTTAGATCGTAGTGCGTGAGCCGGTAGGCCGCTTCGCTGTTGGCGAACCAGCCGCCATGATCCACGCCCCAGATCAGGCGTGGGCGCAGGTCGATACGGTAGGCGTCAATGCTTTGGTCGCGGCGGAAGTTGGTGAACTGGGCGTGGAGACCGGCCTGAAACGGCGCCGTGGGGGTCAGTAAATCGAGCGTGGCCTCGGGCATGCGCCGGTACGGACGAGGGTCGAAGCGCCCACCGAGGCCATGAAAATTGTCGTACAGAGTCTGAAAGCTCTGTGCCAGCAAGGAGAATTTAACCCCGGGCTGGACCGCCGTGAGCTCGAGGCTGCGATCGAGCTGATACCTGGATGTATCCTCGAGGGTGTTCGACAGGTCCCGGAAATAGTAGCGATCGGACACCCGGTTGTACTTGGCCTGGATGCCGATATGCGGGGTGATCTGGCCGGTATGCTCGAAGTGTTCGAGATCCCGTTCCGCGCCGTATGTGCTGTCGTAGGGCAACACCTGACCATCGAATTCGCCTGTCTGGTGCGGGGTCACATAGCGGAACTGGGCGCCGAGCTGAAAGCCGCGCGTGCTCATCACGCGTGGCGTCAACGTCGCGTCGTAGTTGGGTGCCAGATTGATGTAGTACGGCGTGGCCAGCTCGAAGCCGGTACGGCTGGAGCTGCCGAACGTCGGCGCCAGGAAGCCCGTATGGCGTTGATTGTTGATCGGGAAATTCAGGTACGGCGTGTACAACACCGGCACGCCGTAAATCTTCATGATGGCGTTATGGGCTACCCCGCGCCCGCTCCGGCGATCGATGTCAATACGTGGGGCCCACAGCAGCCAGGCCTTGGTCGGGCCGGGGCAGGTACTGTAGTCGGCGTCGTGTAGCCGGTAGCGGTTATCGCCGAGCGAGTTGACCCGGGCGGCCGTGCCGCGTGCGCCCGAGTCGAGCACCGAATAATGCGTCCCCTCGAATTCGCCGGTACGCCGGTCGGTGTTGATTCTGCCCTTGTCGGCGGTCAGATAAAGCCCCGAGAGCAGATACTTCAGGCCGCCATGCGCGGTCGCTTCCGACGTCTTGCGGTTGTAGCGGATGTAGGGGGCTTCCAGCGTCTGCCCGTTGCGTTCAAGATACACATGGCCCTGGGCGGTGGCGATGTCATGGGCCATGCTGGCCTGATCGGCCACGAGTGTGGATGCATTCCCCTTAGCCGGTAGACTCAGCGGGGGCGGGGCGACCGGGCAGCTCCGCGTATTCGAGCCGGCGGCCGCCAGTGCCGCCGGGGTATAGATCAACGCGCCGGACAGCGCCCAGCCCAGCACCCCGGCGCGTGTCGCGCAATGCAATTTGAAATGAATCACGGCGGGATGTCACACCAATTAGTACCGGCACGTGCCGAGACGCCATCGAGCGCCCGGCGGGCCGGCCGAAATCATTGTATTCGCAAGCGATGCCCCTTCGGCCTGCGATTATGCGCACCGCGGCGCGCCCCCGCAACGCAGGCCGGGACAGCGCGCGCATGAATTCGGCCGTGGATCGACGCTACGATCAGCTCGTGGCATGGCTCGTCGCACGCATCGGCGCCCCGTTGGCATGGGAAGCCGTATCGGCCGATGCCAGCCGTCGGCGTTATTTCCGCGCCCGACGGGGTGACCGGAGCTGGATCGCCGTGGATGCGCCACCGGAATACGAGAACGTGGCCGCCTTTGTGGCCGTGGCCCGCCTGCTGCACGAGGCGGGACTCAACGCGCCGCAGGTGCTTCATCATGACGCGGCGCTCGGGTTCATGTGCCTGAGCGACCTCGGCGATCAGACCTATCTGTCGGTGCTCGACGACAACAATGCCGATGCCCTGTTCGGCGCCGCCGTCGGCGCGTTGCTCGACTGGCAGGGGGCCAGCCGGCCCGGTGTGCTGCCCGACTACGACCGGGCCACATTCGCGCGCGAGATGGCGCTGTTCAAGCAGTGGTACATCGCCGGCGAACTGGGCCACGCGCTGAGCGCCCGTGACGACCGGGCAATCGACGGCGCCTTCGATTTCATCCTTGATCGACTGGCGGCCCAAGCCCCGGTCTATGTCCATCGCGACTACATGCCGCGCAACCTGATGGCCTGCCAGCCCCTGCCCGGCGTGATCGATTTCCAGGATGCGCGCTACGGCCCGGCCGCCTATGACGTCGCCAGCCTGTTCCGCGATGCGTTCGTCAGTTGGCCGGCCGCGCGTGTCGACGGCTGGATCCGGCACTACTGGGACGGCGCGATCGGGCGCGGCCTGCCGGTGGCCGCGGACTGGGCGCGCTTTCGTGAAGACATTGCCCTGACCGGCGCTCAGCGCCATCTCAAGATCCTCGGCCTGTTCGTGCGCATTGCCCGGCGTGATGGCAAGCCACGCTACGCTGACGACCTGGACCGGTTCCGCGATTATCTGCGTCCCGTGGTCGCCGGCTTCGACGAGCTGGCGCCGCTGGGCCCGTTCATTGAAGCGAGAGTGCGATGAAAGCCATGATTCTGGCCGCCGGCCGCGGCGAACGGCTCCGACCGTTGACCGATCGCGTGCCCAAGCCGCTGATCGACGTCGGCGGCCAGCCCTTGATCGGCCATCATCTGCGCGCGCTCGCCGCGGCGGGGTTCGGCGAGGTGGTCATTAATGTCGCGTATCGCGCCGCACAGATCCGACATGCGCTGGGTGACGGGCGCCGCTATGGCTTGCGTATCACCTACAGCCTCGAGCAGCCCGGGGCGCTGGATACCGGCGGCGGCATCGCCAATGCACTGCCGCTGCTCGGACCGGCACCGTTTCTCGTGATCAGCTCGGATGTATTCAGCGACATCGACTACGGCGCGTTGGCGGCGCAACGCGCGGGCGCCGAGGCGCACCTGGTGCTGGTGGATAATCCGGTACACCATGCCCGTGGCGATTTCGGCCTGCGTGGCGAGCACGTGGTCGATGCGGCGCCGCGACTGACCTACGCCGGGGTCGGCGTCTTCGCGCCCCGCTGGTTCGGTGGACGCAGTGAGACGCGTTTTCCGCTATCGACCGTGCTTCGCGACGCGATCGACGCTGATCGTGCCAGCGGTGAGCATCATCGCGGGCGCTGGATCGATGTCGGCCGGCCGAGTGCGCTGGCCGCCGCGCGCCAGGGTTTGAGTGCTGCCTGAGCGCGGCGCATGCCGGCACGTTTTTAGTATCTGGCCGCCGCGCTGCTAGAATCGCGCCCTCGAATGTCCGTGGCTCGAGGCCACGTGCCGAACCGAACAGGGAGATCCCGAATGTCGGCCAGTCATCATCGGTGGTTCCGCCACCTGATTGCGGGTGCTGCGATCGCGGCATCGGCCGCGGGCGCCGGCTGTGCGAGCCAGCGTGCCGTACAACCCCATATGCCCGATCAGAGCGTGCTGGACCCGGCCACGCAGGCGTTGCACAAGGCGGTATCCGTGCATGCCGATCAATTCGCGCCGCGCATTGTGGACAGTGCACGGCGACGCATTACGGTCGCCCGCGACATCCTGTTCAAGGCGGCCGAGAACGATCGTTCGCTGACGCCGGCCGAACACGATCGTATCCAGACACTGGTCCAGCAGGCGCGCCTCGACGCGCGCGCGGCGCTGGTCAAGACCCAGGCCGGCGCGGTCCAGAACCAGATCAGTCAGTTGCAGGGCAACAGCAGCAGCGACAATAACAACGGCAACGGCGGCAGTAGCGACAACAACGGCTACAACGGCAACGGCAGTAGCAGCGAAAACAACGTCTACAACAACGGCAGCAATGGTGCGCCGGGCCCCGGTCGAATCGGCGGCAGCGACACGACGGGCCGCCAGCAGCCGGCGCGCCCGGGCACGCCGCTCGGCCAGGGCGGTATGCCGGGCCACGGGATGCTGGGGGGAATGCGATGAAGCGTCTGATCGTAATGGGTGGGCTGACTGCGGTTTTGCCGCTGTTCGCCGGTTGTGCGGTGTTCGAATCCAGCCCGGTGCCGCCGTCGCCCTCACTGACCGGCGTCAAGGCTCAGAATGCCGCCTGGCATGACGCCATTCATCGCAGCCCCCACGCCGGCACGCCGACCTTCGGGCCCCTGTCCGATGCCGAAAGCGCGGTCCAGCGTGCCGAGGCCCAGCCGCAGGTCAAACAGTTCGATAGCCAGTCGCTGACCCGGGCGCAAACGTCATTGACGCAGGCCAAGAACGATTGGCAGGCCATCGCGAACAAGAAAAAGCGCAGCGATGATGCTCTGGCCAAGGTGGCCAATGAAGCGCACCGGGCGCAGCGTCTGGCCCAGATCGCGCAATACACGGCGCAGCGCGAAATCGGGTTGAAGCAACTCCATCAGTTGCAGGCGCAGCAACACCAGCAGCAGCGCGCGGCAGCGTCTTCGGGCCGCCTCGCCAGCGTCAGCACCCAGGATATCGTTGGCAAACGCGTGGTTCCGGACATGCTGGGCAGCCTGCATTTCCAGAGCGGTACCGCCCGCCTGACCCAGGCGTCGCATCCGGTTATCGGCCGGCTTGCCAAGCTCGCCAAGGCACATCCGAAACTCGGTGTGGCGATCTTCGGCTTTACTGACAACAGCGAGCCGCCCGCCGATCGGCTGCAGGCGTTCGTCAATTCCAACCCGAAGCTGAAGCAACAGCACCCGAGCCATAAGCAGCAGGTTCAGGCTTACCATCAAGGCCTGTCCGATGCCCGTGCGCGCGATGTTGCCCAGCTGCTGGTGCAGGCGGGTGTCGACCCGCATCGGATCGGCGCACGGGGCATGGGCGCGACCCATCCGGTGGCGTCGAACGATACGGCCTCGGGCCGCCAGAAGAACGAGCGTGCCGAGGCCGTGATGGTGCCGCTCAAGCACAAGGGGAGCTGATCGCGGCGACGCAGCCGCAGAGGCGGCGAAGGCGTCGCCTCTGTTCACATGGCTGTCGACCTGCCGGCGGCCGGCGTTGCGATCCGGCCTACCGCTGCGGCCGCCATGTGTCGACGGCGACGAGCGGTCCGGGGGCGGGGATTAGACCGAGCGGACGATGCCGACGGCAAGCCCTTCGAGAGCGAAGCCATCGCGCTCGGGGTCGATCTGGATATCGGCGTACGCCGGGTTCTCTGCCTGCAGGCGGACATGGTTGCCGTCGCGCTGGAAGCGCTTCACCGTGACTTCGTCGTCGATCCGGAATACGCCGATCTGGCCGTTGCGGATCTCGCCGCCGGTTTTCACCCCGAGCAGATCGCCGTCCAGAATCCCGACGCCAATCATGCTGTCGCCGCGCACGGTCAACAGGTAATCCGCCGGCGCCGAGAACAGGCCGCGCGAGATACTCACGCGGCGCTCCACGTTTTCCACGGCGAGCATGGGCGCCCCCGCAGCCACCCGGCCGATGACCGCGAGGGTATCGCTGCTTTCGGCCGGCTCGTCGTCGGCGTTCTCGTTGGCGGTCGCCACCAGGCGAATTCCGCGGCTGCGGCGTGAGCCGAGTTCGATCACACCCTTGCGCGCCAGGGTCTGCAAATGTGCCTGCGCGGCGTTGGCCGACGCGAAGCCGAGTGCGTCGGCAATCTCCGCCCGTGTGGGCGGGGCGCCGGTGCGCTTGAGGGTGGCTCGAATGAAATCGAACACACGTTGCTGCTTGGGTGTGAGCTTTGTCATGCTGTAAATATATCCAGCAACGAGGTGTGCGTAAAGCCTCCCCCTCCATTGACTGCGGCAGGACCGGCCCCTAGATTCATTGATGTTGCGCTGCAACATGCGTGGAACGATTCAATCGGGCTGTACGCCCACAGATCGCCGGAGGGCCGATCATGATCATCCAGGACATCGCATCGAATTTGCATCAGCGTGTTGAACGGGCCGGCCAGGCTTATCGCGGCGTCCGCCGGGCCTGGCGCGATACCCAGCGCGAGGCCATGGCCGTCGTCACACACAACAGTCGCTCGGTCGCCAATACTGAAATCGGCGCGGCCAAGAATATCTATACCTCCGCCCAGGCGGCGTTTCGGCGCGCCCGGCGGGACGGCCTGCGCAAGGTCGCGCAAAGACCCGGGCGCTATGTGCCGGCCGGACGCAAGCAGATGGTCGCGGCCTATCGCGCCACGCTGAAGCTTCTTGGCCGAACCCGCTCGGAACTGACCGAGATCGCCAGCGGTGGCTATCAGCAGATCACCGCGCAATTGGCCGGCTCGGCGGACCCGATCGCGGCGGCGCCGTCGATCGAGCCGGGCAAACGGTCCCCCGGGGCCGCACGCAAGCGCCCGGCCAAGCGTTCCGCCGCGATGGATGCCGGAGCGGCCAAGTCCGGGCGTAAGCCGACGTCGCCGCCGACCGCGACCTGAGCGGGCAACGGTACCGTCCCGTGAACGGCTGGCGGGCTCGTGAAATGGACCCGCCGGTGACTGCAGCGCCTGGCCCCCGACACAGGCCGGGGTCGCGTGCGCTTGCCGATATCAACCGGACTTCGACTCGACCGCAGGCGCTCAGCTCGCGGGCAGATCCTTGTCGCGTTCGATCATCGCGTAAGCTGAATGATTGTGGCTGGATGAGAAGTCGGTTGTCTCGGCAACTTGAGCAGGGCTCCCGCGGCGAGTGCCGCGGGATGCGTTTGCCGATGTCAACCGGACTTCGAATCGACCGGAGGCAGTCAGCTTGCGGGCAGGTCCTTATCCCGCTCGACCATCGCATAGGCGGAATGGGTTGTGGATTGTTGAGAAGTCGGCCGACTCAGCGACGTCAGAGCAGGGTTCCCGCAGCGCAAGCTGCGGGATGCGTTCGCTGATGTTGG
>NZ_JBQDYE010000061.1:0-12136 GCF_052044155.1 Salinisphaera sp. SWV1 | reverse complement strand
CCGACATCTCAATCTCTCCGTCAATAGCGACAGCGGAGAGATTGGCTTATCGATTATGCCGCCGGAAGGATGGGGTTGGTGGAGCGCTTACCGACAAAGCGCCCCAGGTTGGCGAATGTTCTATCGTTGAGGCAGCTGATGTACTGCCGGTAAGTGGCCGCCAATTCGTCCTTGTGCCTGTTCATTTGCATCACGATGTCGAGTCGGAGCCTGCCGCATGCACGGGACTAATAGGGGACAGACCACGGTTAAGTGATACGCTGCGGCGGATTCCACTCCAAAGCGCACCGGCTAGGGTTTTATAGATCGAGAAGGACATGAGTGGGGGTGATACGGGCCCCGGGGTCGGGTCTTGCCTTTTGCCTCTAGTGCGATGGATTCAACTTCAAACTGCAACACAGGGGCTTTTCGCCGGAATTCGTGAGGCGCGCCATTCGCGGCAGGCCACGCGCTCTACCCTCGATGGTCAGCGGGTTGCCCGTGACTTTTTCACTCGGCGCGAAGCGGCTCGGCCGAGCCGCTATCGGGCGATTTCCCGATCTGTCTTCGGATCGCCGCCTCGTCAATGACCGACCATACGGTTTTGATCCGCGAATCGAGGAATTCGTAGAACACGTTCTCGGTGAACTGGATACGCCGGCCGTTGATCGGGAGGCCGAAGAGTTCGCCTGTCGGCGTGCAGTCGAAGCCGAGCCGGCAGCCCACATAGGGCGGGTCGACGGTGAGGAGTTGAATATCGAACTGCAGGTCTGGAATGGCGCGCACGTCGTTTTCCAGCATCTGACGGTAACCGTCCAGGCCGAGCGGCCGCCCATTATGTACAACGGCAGGATCGACAAAGCGCCCCAGGCTGGCGAATGTTCTCATCGTCGAGGCAGCTGATGTACTGCCGGTTAATGGCCGCCAATTCGTCCTCGTGCCTGTTCATTTGCATCACGATGCCGGGTCGGTGCCTACAGCATGCGGAATAATAGGGGACAGACCACGATTAAGTGATACACTCCGACTTTGGTTCGCATTTGAATAAAGCTGTGCCAAGACGTCCGCGCGTCATACTTCCCAACATACCGCTCCACATCATCCAGCGGGGCAACAACCGGCAAGCCTGTTTTTTCGCTGACGACGATTACCGCTTCTATCTGGAGTGGCTGCAAGAATATGCAGCCATTGAGCGCGTGGCCATACATGCCTACGTGTTGATGACGAACCACGTGCACCTGCTTTTGAGTGCGCAGACTGCCGCTGGCGCGGGTCGACTCATGAAACGACTCGGCCAGCGCTACGTTCAGTATGTGAACCGCACCTATCGACGCAGCGGCACGCTCTGGGAGGGACGGTTCCGCTCTTGCCTGGCACAGGAAGAGCACTACGTGATGGGATGCTACCGCTATATCGAACTCAACCCCGTCCGAGCCGAGATGGTCGCGCACCCGGCCGACTACCGATGGTCCAGTTACCGTGTGAACGGGCAGGGCGAGCAAAGCCGCCTGATCACCTCGCACCCGCTCTACGACGCCTTGGGCGACAGCCCGGGCGATCGCCAGGCCGCGTACCGCGAACTATTCCGATACGAACTGAACCCCGGTTTAGTGGATGAAATCCGCAAGGCGACCCACGGTAACTATGTGCTGGGCACCGAGCGATTCGAGCAGCAAGTCGCGGCGATGCTGGGACGACGCGTGAGCCGCGGGACGCCGGGTAGGCCAAGAAAAAAGCCGGACTAGGTCAGAGTGGGGCGTGGTCGCTCCCCTATTGTCCTCCTTTTGTCCTAAGTGTCGCGCAAATAGATAAAAATTTGGAGTCAAAGGGGCCATTTGTGGAGTTTGCGTTTGAGCTCCATTGAGCCATGAATGGCATCCCGCGGGTTCCGTCCTTGCGACCGGGTCTGGCGTTGTGGTGCCCATATGGCAAGGGTTCAGGGCGGTGTGATTGCTTTGCTATTTCCCGGAGTCGAGGCGTTAGATAAAAACAGATGACTTTTAGTGCGTCGTCACAAAAACGATCATTCCGAGATCGGGCCATTTATACAAAAGTCGAATAATTGCCTGAAAATGTACGCCTATCGAAAAGCTGAGTAATACATAGGTATGAAATGTCGGACTTTTGATATACACGGCGATGGCGCGGCGGTAGGGTCGGTCCTATAAAAACAACTGTCGCCCAGCCTAGCCGATTCACGGTCAGGCCGGGTGCGGTCTGTATCGCGAACGCTTGCCGCTGTTTTTCGGCGGCAGCGGAGGAGAACCGATGATGAAATATGCCGTTGCTGCCATCGCGCTACTCATTTGCTCGCCTTGTGTTTTCGCGGCATCGGTGACCATTAGCTATTGGAATTTCTTCACCGGTGGCGACGGCGTTCGCATGAAGCAGCTGGTTCAGGATTTCAATAAAAGCCACAACGGCATCCAGGTTGACTCGACCACGCTCAAGTGGGGTACGCCGTTCTACACCAAGCTGCACAGCGCCGTCGCATCGGGCAACGCGCCGGATGTCGTCAGTTATCACCTGTCGCATTTTCCGATCGGGATCAAACAGGGCGATCTACGCCCGAACACCACCGCAGAACTGAACAAGGTCGGCCTGCACAAGGATCAGTTCCTGAAAACCCTGATCGACAAGTCGCTGGCCGATAGCAAGGCATATGGCCAACCCGGTCGGCTCTACGGGGTGCCGCTGGACACGCACACGCTGGTGCTCTACTACAACAAAGACGTGCTGCGCAAGGCCGGCGTGCTCGGTCAGTCGGGGCAGCTCAAGATCCAGGGCATCAAGCAGTTCGACAAGATGCTCAAGAAGATCAAGACCCGGACCAACGCGTTGCCGATCGCTTTTGCGTCGAACGATGCTCCCACGGTATGGCGCACCTGGTACACGCTGTTCAAGCAGCAGCACGGCACGCTCGAAAAGAACCATAAGCTCGATCTGAAGGATCTTGATTCGACCGGCCTGAAGAGCCTGCGCGTTATCGCCAACTGGTCGAAGCGGGGCTACACCAGTCATCACACGTCGTATCCGGCTATGGTGGCTTTGTTCACGAGTGGCCGCGCGGCCTTTATGATCAACGGTGACTGGGAAGTGCCCACGCTGGTCGACGGCAAGAAGAAGGGCACCCTTGGCTTTGATTACGGCATCATGGCGTTCCCGAAAATGTATGCCAACCGAGACACTTGGGCGGACTCGCACAACCTGGCCATTCCGGCGCGTAAAGGCCAGCCGATGTCGACGGCCAAGCGCAAGGCGGTATACACGTTTATCGACTACGTTGAAAAACACGCGATGATCTGGGCCGCGGGCGGGCATATTCCCGCCTACAAGCCGGTGCTCGACAGCGCCCAGTTCAAGCAGATGGTGCCGAACAACGAGTACACGCCACAGGCGGCCCAGGACGTCGTATTCGCGCCCAGTCTGCCGGTCTTCGGCGTCGCCAGCCCGGCTTACAACGCGGTCGACAATTTCTTTGTGCCGGCGATGGCCGGTCAGATGACGCCCAAGGCCGCCATCGCGCACTTCCGCAAGAGTCTTGTGAGCGCCAGCCAGCACTAGCCGGACGCAACCGTAGACCAGGATAAGGCGCGGAGTCGGGAATCATGGCCGAGAAATCGTCGAGCACGAAACGAGCCGAATCGTCGGGGGTGAGGGCCAAGGCGTGGTCGCGGCGTGCCATCCGTCGCAAAAACGCGCGGTCTGCGTTGCTGATGATCGCGCCGTTTCTGGTCGTTTACGGCGTATTCCTGATCTATCCCGCCATCCGCGTATTCTGGCTGACCTTCACGAGCGCCGATCTGACGGGCAACGGCGGTGCATTCGTCGGTCTGGATAATTACACCCGACTCATCTTCGATCCGCTGTTCTGGGCTTCGGTCTGGCACACCGTTTACTTTGTGCTGCTGACGGCCGCACCCAGCACTGCCGTGGGGTTGCTGCTCGCTATTCTCGTTCTGCGATGGAACCGACTGCGGCCGTTTTTTCTCGCCGCTTTTTTCCTGCCGTACATCCTCCCGGTGAGCGTGGTCACGATGATCTGGGCATGGATCCTCGACCCCAATTTCGGCGTGGCGAACTATCTGTTCGGCACCAACATTGCCTGGCTGGACAACGCCAGCTGGGCCATGCCGACGGTCGCTTTCGTTACGATCTGGTGGATGGTCGGCTTCAACACGGTGCTGTTCATTTCCGGGCTACAGAACATTCCGAACGAGATCTATGAGGCAGCACGCTTGGACGGCTGCGGCCCCTTCCGGCTGTTCACGTCGATTACGTGGCCGATGCTGTACCCGGTGACGGTACTGGTATTCACCTTGCAGTTGATCTTGCAGTTCAAGATTTTCAATCAGGTCTATCTGCTGACCCACGGCGGGCCCTACAACTCGACCATCGTGCTCTTGCAGTATATGTACCGCCAGGCGTTCAACCAGCACAACGGCGGCTATGCCGCCACGATTTCGGTGAGCGTGTTTGTCCTCATCCTGGTCACGTCCTTCATTCAATATCGGTTGTTGAGCAGCCGCAAGGGTGGTGACGCATGACGATACGCCGCCATCTGGCAACCGCCGCCCTGTTCGTGGTCACGAGTCTGCTGGCTCTGTTCTGGTTGTTTCCGTTGTACTGGGCGGTCAAGACGTCGCTGATCAGCGAATCCCAGACCATTGCCCGCCCGCCGACCTGGTTTCCGACGCATATCACCTTCGCTGCGTTTCGCAACGTGCTGGAAAACAGCCCGATCGTGGTCTGGTACATCAACAGCGTCATTACTGGCGTGATCATTACCGTGGCGACCCTGCTGCTGTCAGCGATGTGTGCCTATGCGCTATCGCAGCTCCGTTTCAAGGGACGGACGATGCTGTTCTGGCTGGTCCTGGCGGGCTTCATGATCCCGCTCGAGGCCAACGCCATCCCACTCTACATGCTGCTCAACCGGTTCGGCCTGGTAAACAGCTACGCCGGCATCATTCTGCCGCAGCTTGCCTTCCCGGCCGCAGTGATCATCTACAAGCGCTTTTTCGACGATGTGCCCCAGGATTTTCGCGATGCCGCGCGTCTGGACGGCGCCGGTGAATTCCGCATCCTGTTCAGTATCTACCTACCCATCAACTGGGGTATCACCTGGGCCATCGCGATCATCGTGTTCATCGTGGCCTGGAACAATTTCTTCTGGCCATTCGTGATCATCACGTCGACCGACAAGATGACGATCCCGGTGGGCATCACCCAGGTGCAGTCGGCCTATGGCGTGACCTACGCCAACCAGATGGCCACCGCCGTATTGGCCGCAGTGCCCGTGGTGATCGCCTATCTATTTTTCCAGAAGCGGATCACCGAGGGCGTGATGTCGACCACCGCGCTCAAATGAGGCCGTTCGAGGACGAACGACACGCCTGATTCAACTGACGACACGGGTTTCACATGCCGAACGCTCAACTGATTGCTGATCGAGACTTCGTCGTTTCCGAACTGGATCGAATGCTTTTCGGTTCCTTCGTCGAACACATGGGGCGCAGCGTGTACTCCGGCATCTACGAGCCGGATCATCCCACCGCTGATGCCCACGGCTTCCGCGGCGATGTGCTCGCGCTGGTAGCAGAGCTGGGTGTGACGCTGGTGCGCTATCCCGGCGGCAATTTCCTGTCCGGCTACAACTGGGAGGACGGCGTCGGCCCGCAGGCCGAGCGCCCGAAACGTCGCGATCTGGCGTGGTTTTCCACGGAAAGCAATCAATTCGGCACTAACGAGTTCATCGACTGGTGCGGCGTCACCGGCATCGAGCCCATGTTCGGGGTCAACCTGGGCACGCGCGGCATCGATGACGCACGGCGCTTCATCGAATACTGCAACGGCGCGCCCGGTTCCGCGCTGGCGGATTGGCGTATTCAGCACGGCTATCGCCAGCCGCACGGCATCAAATACTGGTGTCTCGGCAACGAGATGGATGGGCCCTGGCAGATCGGCAGTCTGACCGCCACCGAGTACGGCCGCCGGGCCCAGGAAAGCGCCAAGGTCATGCGCTGGGTCGACCCGGATGTACAGCTCGCGGCCTGTGGCTCGTCAAACCGCGGCATGCAGACCTTCGGACACTGGGAGCAGGAAGTGCTCGACCACTGCTTCGATCAGGTCGACCTTATTTCCCTGCATACCTACTTTCGCAACGACCACGACGATCTCGGCGAATATTTTGCCGAGATCGAACTGATGGATATGTTCATCCGCGAGGTGGTATCGATCTGCGACGCCGTGGCCGCCAAGCGGCGCTCGCCCAAACGCGTGATGCTGTCGTTTGACGAATGGAACGTGTGGTACCGCACCCACAGCGAACCCTGCATGCACAAGCCGGGCTGGCCGACCGCGCCGCGCCTGATCGAGGAAGTCTACGATTTCGAGGACGCGCTGATCGTCGGTGGCGCCCTGATCACGCTTATCAACAATGCCGATCGCGTGAAAATTGCCTGCCTGGCGCAACTCGTCAACGTCATCGCGCCGATCATGACCGAGCCCGGCGGGCCCGCCTGGAGACAGACCATCTTCTGGCCATTCGCACTCGCTGCCCGCCACGGCCATGGCCGCGTCTTGCAGTTGCATACCGCCAGCCCGGGCTACACGACACAGGCGGGCATCGAGGTGCCTTATCTTTACGCCACCGCCATCGACAACCGCGCGGATGGCACGGTGACGCTGATGGCCATGAATCGACACCAGAGCGAGCCGCTGGAATTGAACGCCGAGCTACGCGGCTACGGCCTTGAAGAACTGGTGAGCGCCACGGAACTCCACGAACAGGACACCAGGGCCACCAACACGGCCGACGAGCCCGATCGCGTCGTGCCCCGCCAACTCGCGGGCGTGCGTTTGAGCGAGGCGACCGTACAGGCCACATTGCAGCCCGCCTCGTGGAATGTCATCGTTGTGCGCACACGAGACGTATCGCACATCGGGATATAGTGCCCATTCGTCGTCCGATTTCGGCGCTTTTTCGCGCCGTGCGCGTGGCGCGCCGTCGATGTGGTGGGGCTTGAGTTGGCGCCCTCGTGGCCGGCCGCGGTTTTGACGATTGTCCCCGGAATGTCCGGACAGGGCCCCGTTGCAGGCGGCGTTGCGTTGAAAAGGGGTAACCGCGATACCGCGTGATACGATCGGTGAGGTAGGCATCAGCCGTGGTGTGGCGGCATCTGCGGCGGCGAGTGATCGAGCGGCTGGATGCGGCGCAACGCCGGGCTGGCGCGTACGGTAACGAGGCAAGGCGTCGACCCGACGCGCAGCGGGGTGGCAGCGGTGACCAACAATCCGGGGCAGTGGGCAGCGGCAGCGTCCGTCAAAGACTCGCCGGCCTGTTCTGCAACGGTCGATGCGGTCGTGCGCAAGACGGTGCCCGGTCCCGTGATCGAAAGCGTCGCAGGGGATCTGAGCCTTCGCCCGGCCGGTATCACGAGCCGCGAGGCTGGCGGCCGGCAACGTCGACCGGTATGCGACATCACTGAACCGCCGCCGGCACGCGCCATGACAGGACACTAGATGCGTCGCGCACCGCTGGTCACGGGCCTGCTTCTGATTCTGACCGTCGCGGCCGCGGCGGCCTCGCTGTTGCAGTATTTCCGCCCGGGCTCGCTGGCGCATCTGCCCATCGTGCCGGTGGCCGCCAGCCTTGCCGCCGTGTTCGTGGCCTGGCTGGCCAGCCGCGGCATCGAACGACTGGCTACGGGCCTGAACGTCGGTCGCCATGCCTGGCAGCGGCGTATCCGCCAGACGCTCCGCGTCGAGCCGGACCAGCGTTTTCGTGAAGCCGACCTGTTGGCGGCGCTGCTGCATCTGGCGGTATGGTTGCCGCTGCCGCTGGTCGTGCTGCACTTCTGGGGATTGTCGCGCGCCAGCCTGGACCTGCTGCGCCATATGGCCTGGACAGGCTTTCCCATCGGCAAGATCCAGCTCGTGCCGGCGCAGCTGCTCATGGGGGCGATCCTGCTGGTGGTGCTGGCCACGCTGATCCGCTGGCTGACCGGCGTGATGGAAAACCGCTGGCTGGCGCGCACGCCGATGGAGACACACACCCGTGAGTCGGTGGCCACCCTCACGGGCTACGCACTGTTCGTGGTCGCCGCGCTCCTGGTGCTCAGCTATGTCGGGCTCGATCTCACCAAGCTGGCTTTCATCGCCGGCGCGTTATCGGTGGGTATCGGCTTCGGATTGCAGACGATCGTCAACAACTTCGTCTCGGGCCTGATCCTGTTGTTCGAACAACCGGTACGCAGCGGCAACTACATTACCGTGGGCGAAACCGAGGGCTTCGTGCGGCGCATCCGCATCCGTGCCACTGAGATCGAGACGCTGGACCGGATTACGGTGGTCGTGCCGAATTCCGAATTGCTAACGCAGCACGTGAAGAACTGGAATCTACGTGACCGCTACGGCCGCCTGCGCTGCCCGGTCGGCGTGGCGTACGGCAGCGATGTGCAGTTGGTGCAGCGCCTGCTGCTCGAGGTGGCCCACGCCCATCGCGAAGTGCTCAGGGAAGGGTTGAAGGGCATGCCCGAGCGGCAGGCGTTGTTCCTCGCCTTCGGCGACTCGGCCCTGAACTTCGAACTGCGCTGCTTCATCCGCGACATTACGCGACGCTTCATCGTGATTTCGGAGATCAACTGCGCGATCGATGCCGCCTTCCGTGCCCACAATGTCACCGTCGCTTTCCCGCAGCTGGATGTCTGGCATCGTAACCTGCCCCCGTCTGCCGGTCCGGCGAGCGACGATGCGACAGGGTACTAAGTATCGCAATATGCGGTTTTGCATTCGCTCGGACCATAGGACGCAACCCGGCGTGCTGGCGCCCGGATCTCGGAAAAAAGGGACAGGCCTTGACCTGCGCGCATGGACAAAATCTGCCGCTATCGCCTGCTTCTTGCGAACATTCGACGCGGGCTGAAAGCGAACGGTCTAGGCCGCTCGTATGGCGCCGCGTATGGAATCGGTGGTCTGATTGATCGCAGTAGAGCCTGTTCCATGCGCATGATGCAGGCTGATCGAGAATCGCGGTAACGCCGGCAATTCCGAGTCACGCGGGAGCGTCTGCAGATGGGATGGCACGGCCGACTCAAGGCACGCGGTGATCGCCAAGTCACCCGCTACAGCGGCCATGGCTGCATCGAGATTGCCATCCTCGAACCGGTGCACCCACGAGATATTGTGTTCCCGCAATACGCTGAAGACCGAGTCACGAAACACGCATCGTTCGCTGACCAGCGAAAGCGGGAGTGGCCGCCTTGCATGGGCCTGGCCCGCGGGGCTGCCGACCCAGACCAGCTGCTCCGAGACCAGTTGAGTCGCCCCAGCGTGATCCCCAGGCGCTTCCAGCACCGACAAATCGATTTTGCCGGAAAGCAACAGGGCCTCAAGCTCGGCCGATGTGCCGCTATGCATCGATAGCTCGATGTCCGGATCTGCTGTCGATAAGGATTTAAGAATCGCCGGCATGTAGCGACCGACAAGATCACAAGGCATGCCCAGTCGTACGCGTTCGATTTTCTGGCGGCTCGTCGTCTCGACTAGAAAACGATCATTGAGTTCGACCATCGCCTCCGCATGACGCAGCAATCGGGCGCCATCGGCCGTGAGTTTTAAACCGTCGTTATCACGCTGCAGCAAACGGTGCCCCAGGAACGTCTCGAGGCGTTTGAGCTGCTGGCTGACGGCACTCTGCGTCAAATACAGCGCGTGGGCTGCCCTGACCATGCTGCCGTAGCGCACGACCGCGGCATAGGTGCGTAGAAGGCGAATCTCGAGATTTTGAGGCATCGGTCTATCGTCCAGGCTTAAGCAAGCCTAATGGCGCCCATTATAAACATTCGTTTTTCGCGTGCTTCCGGATCTTACAGAATCCACCTGATTCATGGGCTCACTCAAGGACGCAGGATGTGGCCGTCGTTATTGGTCTTTGTCTTTGTGGCGACCATTACCCCGGGTGGGGCCACGACATTGGCTACGGCATCCGGTACCCAGCACGGCCTGCGACGCAGCCTGCCGCTGATTGCCGGTATCGCGACCGGCCTGGCTAGCCTGGCTGCGGCCAGTTCGCTGGGACTCGGCCGTCTCTTACACGCCTTTCCGGCACTCGCTCTCGTGTTGCGAATCGCCGGATCCGGCTATCTCCTGTATCTCGCTTGGCAAGTCGCCTCGCTTGGCCGGCCCGATCCGGACTCGAAGAATATGCGCCGGCCCATTTCGTTTGCGGGCGGGGCGGTGCTGCTCTGGATGAATCCCAAGGGCTGGGCCATGACACTGAGCGCCGCCGTTACATTCAGTGCGCTAGCAGACACCCCCGTGGGGCTCGCCGTGAAGCTTGGCGCCGCGTTCGGCATAGCCGCCATTATATCGCTCACGTCATGGTGCGTGATCGGTAAGGCGCTCGGACAGTTGCTGCACAGCGACCGACAATGGCAAACCCTCAATAGGGCGCTTGGCGTTCTGCTGGCCGCGTCCGTCGTCGCGTTGTGGTTCGAGTAGCTTATTCGAATAATTTTGCCGTCGCACGGCGCTGATGTCTCAATGAACTGGCAATCAATCGAGGATATTCCATGGTGACCTGCTATCTACGTTATGTGATCGACCCGCTCAAGCTGGACGATTTCGAACATTACGCCCGGCTCTGGATCCCGCTGGTCGAACGCTTCGGCGGCACGCATCACGGCTACTTCCTGCCTCACGAAGGCCCGAACAATATCGCGGTCGCACTTTTTTCCTTTCCGACGTTGGCGGCTTACGAAGCCTATCGAGAGAAAGCCGCGGACGACCCGGACTGCCAGGAGGCCATGCGCCACTACGAAAAGACACAGTGCTATTTGAGTTATGAACGATCGTTCATGCGTCCGGTGTTACAGGCATATGAGTGAGCATTCGGGGTCAGGTTTGACGATGTGCAAGCCCTGAGGTGGACCCGGTTACTTGGAACGGCAGCGCGATACGAAGCCCGGTCCGGTCGGCAACGGCCCGGCTTGCTCGCCTTCCGCTTATCCTGTCTCGGGTTCCGCCCGATTTATCAAGCCGGCACAAAAGCACCGGCACAAAAGCAGATGATTTTTCGGGTTAATATCGCGAGTATGCGGCCGCAGGCTCGCCACGGCCATTGGTCGCGAAACCTTTGAAAATAAAAGGCGGGCAGGCGCCGGCTTTTATTTTTGAAGGCGTTGAAAACAGCTGATGAAGTCAGCTGTTTTGGTGCCGGATTAATAGTGAACGCGAGCGACGCGATGCGCACCGATAGCCGTTTGTCCCGAATGCTGCACTTTCTGTCGCATATGGCGCGTGCGACCGAGTCGATGACGTCGGTGCAGATCGGCTCTCTGTCGGGCAAAAACGCGGTCGTGGCGCGGCGTACGATGGCCGGTCTGCGGAAGGTCGGCCATGTTGATGCCGAGAAGGGGCGCCGCGGCGGTTGGTGTAACGCCTGAGAGCAGACGCGCTAAAAGCGACGGTCACCCTGGCTCGACGTACCGTATAAATACGGTGTTGGTCTCTCGGGCAAGGTGACCGATTATCGAATGTTTGAAATCGCCTTGTGTCGCTGTGGCGGCAATATCCGTGATTCAGCTGGGTTGCGGATGCCGCGTCTCGAACTTTTTTCGGGGCTATTCTTTTCCATGGTCGTACTCTGCCGAGAGCATTTTTCGCACTGACGTTCAGTCCAGTGGAATCAGACTTAACGGTACGAATTCGAAGCGTGTTAATTGCCGGAGCACCTTGGATGAAACCAGAACTTGTATTGTTATCCCACCATAGGGTGTGCACGAGGCGGAACGGCTTGGTATTGCAAAGAGATGGCAGACAAACGCGCACACAATGGACTACGCCGAGGTGCCGCGCGTAGTCAAGAGGAACTGATCGAGGCGTTCGATTCGCTTTCACCCCGCGAGCAGCAGGTGCTTGATCTGCTGCTCCGTGGCTTCCTGAACAAGGAAATCGCCCATTATCTGGAGCTCAGTCCGCGCACAATCGAGGATTACCGGGCTTCCCTCAAGCGCAAAATGGGCGCCAGAACCTCGGCTGAATTGGTGACGCTGGTTACCGCGGTGCGGCACCACGAGTCCGGGGATTAGCGGAAAACGAAGGGTCTGTATGCCGTGTAAATACGGTATTGATGACCAGATATTCCGTGTGAACA
>NZ_JBQDYE010000060.1:0-12914 GCF_052044155.1 Salinisphaera sp. SWV1 | reverse complement strand
CGACGGGCCCTTGTGCACCGGGATGATGCCCGCCATTTCCAAGGCCGTGTATTCATCCAGAGCGCACGGCGATGCCGCGCGCCTCTGTGTACCGCTACCGCGACACACTTTTCCTTCGGCTACCGATTCACCCCGTCGGGGCTGCTCGACAACGAACCGGCCCGTTCGCGCCGCCCCCGGACAGAAATCGACTTTTCGTTATCGCTTGATGGCGATGATGGCCTCGATCTCGACGACCACGCCCAGCGGCAGCGATCCCATGCCGACGGCGGAGCGGGCGTGAAAACCGGCCTCGCCCAGGACCTCGGTGAACAGGTCGGAACAGCCGTTGCCCCCTTGGCGTGATGGCGGAAGTCGGGCTCGGCGTTGACCATGCCGGTTACCTTGACAATCTCGATGCGCGACAGATCGTCGACCACCGACTTGGCGACCGCCAGCAGTTTTGCAACCCGACGTTGCGCACCGCCGCATATCCGTCGTCGACCGGGGTGTCCTGGCTCATCCGGCCCGCGACCAGGGAGCCGTCGCCATTACGCAGGACCTGGCCCGACAGGTACAGCATGTTGCCCACCCGCTTGACCGGGCGGTGTTGCGCCAACGGGTCGGGCGCCGGTGGCAGGACGAGTCCCAGTGCGTCCAGTTTCTGTTCCGGCGTCGTGTTCACTCCTTGCTATCGAGGTTCACGGAGCACGCGGGTGTCTCCGGACACACGGATGCTGGCGCCCCTGCGCGGGCGGGATGCCGACTTCCAGACCGGGCAGCGGCGGCTCGAGTGCCCCCGATCGGCTCGAATTGACGCTTGCGCCGGATGCTATCGCAAGCCGCTGATCGGGCGCCGCGGCCATTCAGGAGCCGGCGCTGCCGCCCGCTGGCAACCCGCTGTTGTTCGTTGCGTCATGTCGCCGAATCGCCCCGCCCGCGGCGCCGCTAGCGTGATGAAGCGCTATCCCGGGTCACTTTACGGTGGCGCATGCGCTGTCGATAGCCGTAGGTGGCGTTGCGCACCGTGGCATCGCCCTCCAGGCTCAGGCCCAGCGCCCCCGTGATCGTCGCCACCGACGTGATCAGCCAGGCCAGCACCACGTAACTGTAGAGCCCGGCGGGATGCTGGAGCACCTGCTGCAAGTAATGGCCCGGAATGAAGATCAGGGCGGTCGTGAAAAACAGGCAGAAAAGAGCGACGTAGTAACAGGCGACGCCAATCAACAGCGTCGTCAGCGTGGTCGCGTTGTAGAGCCAGACCAGCGTGAATCGCGCGTTTGCACTGCGCGGCTCCCACAGCCCGTGCGCAATGGTGATCCACGCGATCATGGCGATGAACGACAGGGCCATCAACGCCAACAGACGCGCCCTGTCGTAGGCATCGCTCAAATGCCATAACGTCGGGAACACGAGGCCATAGGTACCCGTGGCAAAGGCGATGGCGACCACCCGTCTGAATGACGGCAGAATCGTCCAGGGCCGATTGGCGTACACCATGCCGAGCAACAGCTGGATATAGCCCCGCCAACGGCTCGCGGTCACGAATCGGACATCCACCGCGGAATCGTCGGGTGTCAGACGGCGAAGCGAAACGAACGGTCGCAGATAGCGACTGCCCACCAACTCGCGGGCATTCGCGCTGATCTCGCTGCCGTGCCCATACCGGTCCGCCTGCTGCGCGATATGAACCTGCTGGCGATTGCGTGCGGCATCCGAGCTGCCGTGATGCATTTCGTTGACGAGTTGCAGGATTGCGTCCTGCAATCGGCGCTTGAGTTGCAAGAACCCCAATGCCGGCTGCGAAAGCACACCCGTGCCATGCTGGCCGTCCGCTTCGGCGATCGTCAGCCTGCCATGACGCAACATCGGCAGATCGGTCACGCACACGACGTACTGCCAACCTCGCGCCTGCTTGATACGGCCGGCCTTGGCCAGAATCTGCCTAGTCTCGTCTTCGGCACCGATCAACGGGTCGGTGACGGTCTCGACATGCCAGGTCAGCCGGTCGTCGATGCACTGGTGGAGCCGTTCCGGCAAGCCCGCCACAATACGTGCGACCACGGCCTCGGGCAGATCGGGGGCCGGAATCAGCCCCAGCGTGGCCTCGCCGGTGAACGCCGGCGCATTGTCGTGTTCAGCCGAATTCATCGAGTTGCGTGATTTTTCGTATGTTGCAAACCGTTGCGCAGACGCACTTTATGGGCGCCGACGAGGATTGCAATGGGCCGCCCGGTCCGGGCCGGAACGACCGCAGACGCGCAGCACCCAGCCATACCGGTTCACCGGCGCCGGCTGAACCGCCGATGGCGGCATACTGGGGCCCTGTGCCGCACATACGGAACAGGGCCTGATGCGGGGGCCGTTTTTCTCGATGTGCCGGGGCCCCACGCACAAGGCGACGTGGCCCCCGGGTTTCGTTGCGCGAACCGGCCCTAGAACGTCGCCCACTGGTCGTCATCGCCAGAGGCAGGCGCCGCGACGGGCGCGGGCTTTGCAGCCTGTGCAGGCTTGCCGCCGCCTATCGCCTTCGCCGGCCCATTCTGGGACTGGCCCGCGTCCGGCTGCGGCGCCAGCGTGCGCATCTTTTGCGCGGCCCGGGCCGCCACCCGGAAGGAGGCAACCTGCGCCTTCAGATCCTCGGCCTGCTCTTCCAGCGAGCGCCCGGCAGCGGCCGATTGCTCGACCAGGGCCGCATTCTTCTGCGTGGTGTTATCCATCTCGCTGACGGCGATGTTGACCTGCTCGATGCCCGCGGACTGCTCCTTGCCCGCGGCCGCCATTTCCGACACCAGATCGCTGACCTTGGTCACCGACTTGACGATCTCCTCGAGTGTGCTGCCGGACAGCGCCACCTGGCTCGAACCGTCGGCCACCTTGGCCGAACTGTCCACCACCAGCGCCTTGATTTCCTTCGCAGCGTTCGCGCTCCGGCTGGCCAGGTTGCGAACCTCGGTGGCCACCACCGCGAAACCACGCCCCTGCTCCCCGGCGCGTGCCGCCTCCACCGATGCGTTCAGTGCCAGCAGATTGGTCTGGAACGCGATGTCGTCAATCAGGCCCACGATGTCGCCGATCTTGCGGCTGGCGGCGGTGATTTCCTCCATGGCCGCGACCGCGCGACCGACCACTTCGCCGCCCTCGTTCGCCTGCGAGCGCACCTGCCGCGCCAGCTGGTCCGCCTGGGTGGCGTTGTCGGCGTTCTGCTTGACGGTCGCGGTCATCTGCTCCATCGACGACGCCGTCTCCTCGAGGCTCGCCGCCTGTTGCTGGGTTCGGGTGCTCAGCTCGTCGTTGCCGGCGGCAATCTGCCGGGCGCCCACGCTGACCGAATCCGAACCGTCGCGCACCTTCGTCACGATGGCGGCCAGCCGTTCCTGCATTTCCGCGAGCCCCGTCAGCAGCTGGCCGAACTCGTCGCGGAACGGGTTGACGATTTCATTATCCAACCGCCCCTGGCCGATGGCATCCACCAGGCCTCGTGTCTGCTCCAACGGCCGGGTAATCATGCGAGTCATGAGCAGGGTCGTCAGAATCGTGACCACCACCACGAACCCCAGCAGGGCCCACATGATCACGTCGGCCTGCGAAGCAGACGCGATGCTGGCCGTATGCGCCCCATCGGCCTGCGTCACCTGCAGGCTACCCAGGTCACGTAACTCCGAGCGCAGTTGCCGAAACGGTTTGTCGACGTTGGAGGAATAATCGGTCATCGCCTGCTGGAAGTTGCCGGCCGAGGCAAGGCTGATGAAATGATTCATCAGCGGGAGAACTGCATGATAGTCGGCGATGGCTTGTTTCGCCTTCGCATGTTCGCTCGGACTACCGACCATCGCCGGATAGTACTTCCCCAGATTCTTTGCGATTTTCGTTTTGGCGCTATTGAGGAACGTCTCCAGATTCGCGGCAGATTTCGCATCTTTCTTGTTCATCACCCTCAATGCGCGCGCGTCGACCCGGCCCAACTGCAGGTTGACCTCGCCAAGATAATGCATCGCTTTCAGATTGCTGTTGAAAATCTGATTAGCGTTCTGCTGGCTGTTGTGCAGTGAATGCAAAGAGACCGCGCCCAGCGCGCAGACCAGCAACAGGATCAGCCCGAAGCCTGCGCCAAGTTTTGTTTTTACGCTTTTAAGCATTTAAATATGAGCTCCCATTCTTGGGTTGTATTCTGATAGAAATAATCCGCGGGTCCGGTCGGCCTCATGCTCTGTAAATCGCAAAAAGCCACTGGGGCCGTCTTTTTTTCGCCGTGGAAAGCCGGATAACCTGATAGTCACAGCAATATCGGCAGATACAGGAAAACTTTAGGCAGGCGGCGCATAAAAGTCGGCCGCTGGCGGGCAAGCTATGAGCCATATCGCCCAGTACGCCAATGCACGTGTCAAAGACCACTTTTACCGATTATGATGCCGATGATGCATTGCGGAACGCCCCTGGATGCCCTGAATGCATGGAATGCTGGCGCCCCGGAATACCGTTCGAATCAGGCGCACGCCCGAGTGCGAAACGCAGCATGAGGCCCCCGCCGGCCGTTCACGCGCCGCCCGCCCGGCGGGCGCCGGTCGCGGACACAGCGACCCGAGCGAACGCACTCGCTTCGGAGTGGCCCACGCAGTCGCGGCTATGGCACGTCGCCTGCCGCGATTTCATGCAACGCGCCGCAGGTGACCGTGTTGCGGCAAGACGAGGCGCGCGGGCCCCCGGCCACGATAAGCGCGCCGCGCCTGAAGGAGTGCGACAAAGGCCGGCGGCCCATCGGGATTACCGCACCGGGCCGATTGTCGGGCGCCGCCTGGTGTGCAACGACGACAGACCCGGGCCTCGCCCGACATGACGTTGCGACAACCGGGCCCGTTCAATCGGCCGTACGATACAGGTCGTAGTGAATATCCTGCGCCCGGCCGAACGCCTCATAGTGCGGCAGATACGGCTGTGGCTCGGAGTGATACAGCAGCGACCACAACCCCTGGGCCGTGACGGTATCCAGCGCGGCCTGGAATGCGTCGCCGTACAGGTCCTTGCGCTGCGTGAACAGGATCAGGCCGCCCGGCTGCACCACACGGCAGAGTTCGCGCATGAACGGCGAAACATCGCGGACGTAAGTCAAGGTACCAATGCACTGGGCGGCGGCGAACTGCCGGTCGGCGAGCGGTAACGGCTGATTGATGTCGCACTGGACAAGCCGGCGATAACAGCACTTGGCTTCGGCTTGCGCCAACGAAGCCACCGACAGGTCGAGCCCGACGAGGTGTTCGAACCCTTCGCCGGCGAGCGCCTGCCCGGTGAGGCCAGTACCGCAGCCCGCGTCCAGTATCGGCGCGGCACGAACCACCGGGTACTCGCCCAGGATGCGAGCCGCGACCTGGGGCGCCCGATATCCCATCGCGGCGAGATCCGCGTCGTAGGCCTGCGCCCAGTCGTCGTAGTACGACTGCAGCGCCTCGGGCGACGCATTCTGGATGGCCGCAAGCGCAGCGCGGTCCTGTTTTGCCATGGGTGGATCTCGATTCAAGTGATCGTCGGCAGGGCCCGGGCACCGCGCACGTTGGCCACTGCCCGTGCCGATAACGGCCGTGCCGCGCGCATTTTAGCGCACACAGGTTGCACACCCGAGACCCATACCGGAACGGCCCGGCAGCCGCGGCGCCGGGTGATCGTGTGGGCGCGGCAGCTTCGCCGGCGCGGGATGCCGCGGCCCGCGGGCGCTTTGCGAAACACAGGGCTTATCGGTTAGCTTGATTATCCAAGGGCCCCGGCAAGAACAGGCGAACCCATCGTCGGCACGGGCCCGCGCCGAGTACGGGGCTCGGGCCTGGAGTGCGTGGGGGACTGAACGATGTTGGACCCGGCTCAATATGGGGATTGGCGTTTTTCGCCGGATTTCGCTACCGCGGTCCATGTGGCGACAGGCGATGCCCTCAAGTTCACCGGCGCCGAACGTGCGTTGCTCGGCGTGTTCGTGCACCACGCCAATACGGTTTTGCGGCGCGAGCGCCTGTTCGATGCCATCGTCGGAGACGATCCCGAGATTTCCGATCGCAAGGTCGATTACATCATCAATAGCCTGCGGCGCAAGTTGCGCGATTCGGCCACCGAGCCGCGCTATATCGCAACCCAATACGGCGAGGGCTATCTGTGGGTTGCACAGCGCGTGCAGACGCGGCGCCCGTCCGCTGGCGCACTTATCGTCGTCGGCCCGGTTCGCGGTTTGCACTTCAGTGGGCACCTGGCCGAGGCCGGTTGGGCGTTTCTCCGTACGCTCATGCGACAACTCGATCGCGATACGGCCCAGCGGCACAAGGTCACGCTCGATCTGGACTGCCCCGCGCCTGAATGCTTCGAGGGCGAGCCCCCGCGATTCGCCGTACAGGTCAGTTTCGTCAAAAGCGCCGATCGATGCCTGGATTGCGCGGTGACGCTCAAACCTTTCGCCGCCCGGGTCATCCTGAGTGTCACGCGGCTACGCATCAGCGCGCCCGACCCGAAATCCCTGCCCTGTGGCCAGATCGCGGCAAACCTGGCCCGGCAGATCATTGGCGATATCCGGCGCAGCCTGACATACAACGAAAACGCCGCGACCGCGCCGGATGCGCAACCGCTGGCCATCGGCCTGCAACAAGCCGCGCTGCTGTTCGCCCAGAGCCGCCCGCAATGGGATAAGACCGCAGAACAGCTGGAAGCGCGCCTGCGCGAAAACCCGAATGACCACCAGGCCGCGGCCGCGCTGGCACTCGCCCAGCGCCGGCGGTCGATGGCCGCCAACCGGGCGGCCGAGCGCGAATATCGCGCGGCCCTGCGGGACAAGCCGCACGATCCCGTCAGCCAGTTGCTGCTCGCCACCACGCTGCATTCCAAGTATATATTCGCCGGCCGCGACATATTCGCAGGCCCCGAGCGGCACAGGCGGCATGCGGACGAAGCCGAAATCGAAGAACGGGTGCTGGCCGCGCTGCCCAAGCTTCAGGACAACCCCGTGTTCGTCCTGAACGCGGCCAAGCTGTTGTATTTCGTCAACAAGGCCCACCGGCCGCTGGCCCTGGAACTGGCGCAGGACGCGCTGCAGCAGACCACTGCGTTCGCGACGGGGTTTACCACCGTGGGCCAGATGTACGCCTGGGAAGCGCGCACCGACGAGGCACTGGCGCTCTACGACCAGGCGCTGGAACTCGCGCCTCGGGCCACGGACTTCCGCCTCTATGTGCAGATACTCCAATGCCAGGCCCTGACCGCCATCGGCGACCACGACGCGTCGGCGCTTGTCGCAACCGACATGTACCAGAACGTGCCCAGCAGTCGGGCCCATCTCGGCCTGTTTTTCGCCGCCACCGATGCCGTCGATCTGAACGCGACCCTGGAATGCATGCTCCAGGTGCTCGATATGGACGAAATCCGTGGACGGCTTCTGTACTTTCACTATCTGTCCGTACGGCATTTCATCCGACAAAATCACCGCCAGAATCTGATGCGCTGGCCGCTGGCCGTGCTTATGGCGCGGGTCGGTGAAGATTGCATACCCGACGAGATCCGCACCGACATGCCGCCCGGTTTGCGATCGCAAACCGGGTAACCCAGAGGCCGTCTTCAACCCGGCGCATGCACTACAAGCCCGGCTCGCGCCGGTTCAAAACCGCCAGACGGCGATGAGTTGGAAAAAATGATTGGTCTGGCGCGCGCCAATCAGCGCCGCCGCACCGGCGCCGGGATCGAAGATGACGAAGGACGGCGATATCAACACATTGGGCTTCGGCAACCAATCGACAAAGAAATCCCATTCCCGGGCGAAGTCGTCACTGACGCCCGCAGGCGTCTGACGGATGCGGTAGTGGAAAAACATCACCCCCGCGCGCCGCAGGCCGGGCGGATGCACGTACAACCCGACGTGCTGTATGTCGGCGTTGCGATTGAAGGGCCCGGTGTACACCCCGGCCACATCCCCCTGAATCCAGGTGCCGTATTGTCGGTAAAAGCCGTAGAACAGCGGATCGTAGCCTTCGAGCGTCCGCGTATCCGGGTTGTCACCGGAAAACGAACTGAAGCGATAGACCAGCTTTGGCGTCCACGGCCAGCCGGAAAAACGATAGGCCGCCTGTGCGTACCACGCCCAGGCCTTCACGCGGCGTGGCCGGCCCCGGACGGTCGGATGACCGCGCTGGAGCGTCCCCGCGAACGAGAACAATGCATGGTCCAGGCCCAGGCGGCTGCGGCCACGCACGCTGAACGTGTTCAGACCGGCCCGCGCAGCCCAAAGACCGTGAAATGTCGTCGAGTCGACGTCCGTGACCCGGAGATAAGTCGCCCCCAGGGCGTCGCCGGCCCCATCCGCGTAGGCCAGATCGGCCCCGGCCAGGTGCGTTTTGCCGGTCATGGCCTTGTCCGAACCGAGATAGAACGCCTTGGCGGTGAAGCCAGCGCCCAGGCGGAAGCGCGCAACCGCCGTCTCATCGAACGTTCGCCCGGTGCCAACGGCCAGCGCGCCGCTGTCGACCAGCCAGCCCCGGTCCAAGGTCAGGCCTTGCTTGCCGACCGACACATCGATCGCGTCCTTCACGCCGAAGAGCGTTCCGGAACGCCAGCCGACATAGGCCTGGTCGAGGCGCGCACTGCGATCGCCACCGTGTGAAACACCGGCGGCATCGCCATCGCCGTTGACGACCGTACCCAAGCCGGTGACCGCGCCATAGACCGTCGAACCGCCGGCCACAGGCAGCTTGCCGGACAGCCCCACTATGGCGGCGCTGAGGCTCCACGCCAGAGAACCGCGGCGCTGGCCGGAGTAATCATGCTGACTGGAAAACAGCCCCACACCCGCATCGAGTATGAAATCGAGCTTCCGCCCGCGCTTGCTCTGGTAAAGCGTGTACCCGGTCGCGACCCCGGGCATGCAGGCCAATACGGCCACTGACCAGATCAGCCCACGGGCGACTGCAAGTCGCACCGCCGGCGCCAAGCGTATTTCAGTGCACTCACGGCCGGTAACCAACCGGCGTCCGCGCCGGATGAACGGTCCTGGACGATGCATGCGCTATCGCTCCCCCGGAGTGCGCGTGACCCCCTTCACGGTCTCACCCAAGGGCACGGCGCGATCCCGCATGAAATCCCCGCGCGCGCCCCTCTTATTATCGTCTGGCGATTATGGCCGCCTGATATCCAGTTCTGCCCCACCGCTCCCCAGCCACGACAACGCATGGGAAGCGCCCCATCAGTCAACCGCCGTCCAAGGCGAACGCCAATATTTTTCCAACATTTGCGCCCTACGTTGGATTCGGGTTCAGCAACAGCACGGGTACCCCATGAGACTCATCAAATCACGTCGCACGCAACCGGGGCATCGCCCCCTATTCCGGAGCGGAACCGGCGACCTGAAATGCCCACACTGCCGGCGCGTTCTCTACATCAACTTCTACGAAACGTATCACGCCGCGCCGTGGGCCGCGACACGCGGACAAAGACAATGTAAATGCGGCTACCGCATGGCGTTTTAACACCACCGCCCTACTCTATTGCACGCGGAAGGCCTTGAATCGGCCAACCGCGACCCATCGCGCCATTTGCGTAGTCAACGCAAATGGCGGGTGCACATCACCGTTTGGCGACAAGAGGAACGTCGTCGAATGGTCGAATTCGCGGCACCAGCAGACGGTCCAGTCGCCGTCGAGTTGCGTGGTCGGCTCAGGTGATTGGGCCCGGTTTTGCTATTGCCGGTATGGGGCAAGACCCGCCCCGGCGCCCGACCCCATCAATTAACCGTGGTCTGTCCCCTTTTACCCTCAGCGACCGGTTGGGTGACTGCATTGCCCTGGAGTGGTCGCCGCTCCGTTGAGCGAAGGCTACCCAGCCGGCTGAACGGAGCCCACAGTTTGGTGCCGATGAATCCCGCACACCCTGACGATAGCAAAGCTTAAAAGAAACCGCTTAGCCGGAATCCGTCGTTGTGCATCAAACGAGGCCCGCTGTCTTGCTTGAAGCGAAGAGGCCAGAGCCGGTTGCGACTGCGAAGGCCGACTTTGCCGAAATACACCCGGCTTCGAGCGAAAGCGCATTATTCGAACAAGTGATTTGCTTCGACGGCCGGGCCGCGACGTAACGAAGCCGAGTGAGCCGTTTTCTTTGGCTACCAACCCAATGTGCGAACACAAACAACACAGTTACCCAACGCCTGAGCTCAGTTGACGCCAGAGCAGCCGAAGGCTGCGCAGGGAATCCGAAGCGCGCCAGCGCTTTGGAGGGTCAACTGCAGCGTCTCGTTAGGGTTGCTCTTGGCCACTTTTCCACCCTGTGGTCTGGTGCTCGAAAGGCCGCCACTCGCCGCGTGACCCCAGTCTTAACAAATATTCTGTAGCCGAACCTTCCTCCCAGTTATAGCGCTCGGAAAATTTATCCAAGAATCCCAGTACATGGTAGAAAGCTTGACCTGATATATCGTTGCAAAGTTCTTCTCCAATATAGTCACCGTTGAGTCCACGATACTCGTACAGTCGTTTATGTAACTGCAAGCAGAATTCGCTCACTATAGAATCCGCTATATCTTTTTCAACGCCAGTACCTTTTGCACTCTCTTCAATCATTGAGTCAGACATATCTATCCATACCCCCTAACGCCTAAGCTCAGTTGCCGCCGGAGCAGGCGAAGCCTGCGGAGGGAACCCGAAGCGCGCCAGCGCTTTGGGCGGTCAACTGCAGCGTACTGTTAGGCATCCACGTAAACTAAAATAGACGTCCCAACCGACGTGATACGGCAACTAGCTACCTTGTCTTCCCCGACCAAATGCGCCTCAACGAACCGCAACGATATCAATTCATTTATCGAATGCCTCAACCTATTTCGCTTGCCTTCGTCAGCAATGTTTTTTCGGGTTGAATATGCACGCGCAAATTCAGAAAGCCAGTCGGACGTGATTTTTGAACCTGCCGCCGAATAGCTCGACAAGGTGAAAGACGGCCAATCACGATAATCGCTTAATACAGTAAGAGCTTGCGGTGTAAGCCTTTCGATTTGCGATAGAGCATATTTATGTTGCTCAAAGAGCGTATCAAAGTCGTTGTTGATTACGTGCTGCAAGGCACTGGATAAATGCTCTGCAAGTTCGAGATCGGGCGGGGAGTCGTCGAGTATTCGTAAAATTTTATTGAAAATAGTATTGCCCTGAGGGCTCGACAAGAAGTCTTTTAGGCTACTAATTGCCTCGCTATTTTCGTCGTTTTTCTCAAAGTATTTAGATAGGAGGTACTCTTTCTTAGCATCGCGAAGATCGTTATCAACCGCTTCATTCCAATTCAGAAATTCGCTTATTACTTCCCCAATCTTGAACAGCCCAAGCGCTCGATCACGAATAACCTTGCGAGCCCTATCGCTTTTTATGCGTTTCTCCTCTCCAGGAGGTAACTCTAAAGATTCGAGGCGAGCATCCAGCGTCTTTTCTTGAGCTGCGAAATAATGAGTAGGCTCTTTGAGTATTTCCGTTTTTATCAGCTCGTCATCTGCCATTAAACTTTCCCATTGCCTAACGCCCGCCATCACCGGTGGCAAAACCGCAGCGAAGCGGAGGTTTTGGCATCCGGTGCATGGCTTGGTTAGATTTTCACTCAAACCTGATACCCAGCTGCTCTGAGATCTTTTATGAGCTCTTGTTTCCAAGAACCTTGCTCGTCCATCGTGATGTAAACCATACCGCTAATATCATTTGGAGTTTCGACATCGCCTTTGACCAGAGCGGCGACCCGAGGACGCCCGAGCTTCCCAATTAAAAAGCCATGCTCAAAAACAACATTTTGCCTCGCCCGATATCGACCGTTGGGCTGGCCAGCCTTCGCTCCAATATCACAAGGGGTATACAAAACGATTCCAAAACCAACATTTGAGTAGTACTCAATTTTCTCAATTATTGTTCGACTTGAGCTGGCCTGCATGTGCAGTATGATCGGCTCCAATCCAAGCTCAGCAACGAAATCCTTCATCTCCAGTTTAGTGATTTCATCGTGCCCATGGACAATAAAAACCTGAGAAGCATTGAATTCACCCGGAGCCGTAGGAATTATAGGCGGCTGAGCGGCGGCTCTATCCTTCAAAGCTTGGGAAGCTTCGACCTGCTGAGGCGTGAAATATCCCTTTCGGACCAATATGTCGAATAGTGGCTCATCTTTAATAGCCCAATGCGTTCGCGATAATTCCCATCGGCCAAGATCGAAATCAATACGCAGAGCTTCAATTGAACCAATAGGTAGACTGGGCAAAATTGTGTCTAACTCAAAATCAAAAACAACGGTGGATTGTCTCAGGCGTACATTGGTTATGTACCCGACCCGCGACTCCACCTCCTCGTTTTCAACCACAAATAACGAGGGGAAGCTTTTTAGTTCTTCGATAGCTTTATCATCTAAGAATTTATATCGCTCACTAATCTCGTCAGCGGTGTACTCGATAGCTACCCGGCTTCTGTCCAGCTCGAAAGGAGAGCTAGTCCAGCTCTCTGGATCATGCGAAATCAATAAGTTGAACAAGAATATCTCCTTCCGACTGACTCACCTGAAAAATCTAACGCCTAAGCTCAGTTGACGCCGGAGCAGGCGCAGCCTGCGGAGGGAACCCGAAGCGCGCCAGCGCTTTGGGCGGTCAACTGCAGCGCCTCGTTAGGTTTGCTAAGGGTACGTGCAACTGTGTACCGAAAGCGACCGATTTCCTCGCGGACTTTCTCTATAAACCAGAAGCTTGCCATTGCCAATAGGAAGGAACTTAGTGCCGTCGCTGCCTTTTAAATTAGAACATAACGTAGTGCTGTTAAAATCGAATTTAATCGCCAACGCTTCGGCAATCTTATTTTTATGATTATAAAACCCGGCTGAATTTCCGTACAGCATACCAAGATAAAACACGCAACCACCGAACCATAAGCTTTTAATAAAGGCGCTCTTAAATCCCTGGCTCGTATAAAGTA
>NZ_JBQDYE010000059.1:0-13353 GCF_052044155.1 Salinisphaera sp. SWV1 | reverse complement strand
TCGCGAACATTGCGATCATGATCGCGGGCCTCATCACGCTGGTATGGCGCTCCGGCTGGCCCGATTTGATCGTCGGGGCTCGGTATCGCTTTCATGAACGCCGATGCCGCCAGGGCCATCTGGGGCGGCGCACGCAAAGAATGTGCGTCGGTCGACGTTTGATCGCCTCTGCTTCATTCGGAGGGCCATAAACGACCAGCTAAGGCCCAGGCCGCCAACGCAATGACGCCGAGCACCAGCAACGTCGGGCGCGGTCCAACCGCCGAACCCAGCACGCCAGCCAGCGGATAGCCAACCAGCCAGCAGGCATGAGACAACGCAAATTGGGCCGAAAACACGCCCGGACGGTTTGTACTGTCGCTGGCCGCAGTCAACAGGCGCCCGACCGGTGTCTGGATCAGACCCAAGCCGATACCTAGCACGAACCAGACGGCAAGCAAGCCGGCAAAACCCGGCAACCAGAGGCCGCCGATCAGCAATGCCAGGCCGAGCAACAGGCCGCCGGCGAGCATCGCGGAGCGTTCGGAATGACGATCCAGCCAGCGCGGTAGCCATAACGCAGCGAGCATCGAGCCCGCGCCCGAGGCCATGAAGGCCTGCGCGACCCGCACATCGCCACCGCCCAGCGTGTGGCGCACATAGACCACGGTATTGACGATAATCATGGCCCCGGCGGCTGCCACCCCGGCATATAGCGCCAAAACCCCGCGCAGCCTGCGGTTGCCCAGGTATCGACGGACGCCCGCCGATACCCGCTGCCAGACATTGATTGATCCCGTTTCGTCGGCAACGGCCGGTAGGGCGGTCGTCACGACCAGCGCTGCAGAACCCAGAAAGGCGAGTCCGTTGAGCATGAACAACTGGTTATAGGACACGAGGAACAAAAGTGCGGTGGCCAGCGCCGGACTGAGCAGATTCTCCAGCTCGTAAGCCAGGCGCGACAGCGACAACGCGCGCGTGTATTGGGCGTCATCCGGCACCACTTCGGGAATCGTGGCCTGGAAGATGGGTGTAAAGCCCGCCGAGCAGGCGTTTAGCAGAAAGATCAGCAGATAGATCTGCCATACCGCTGTCACCCAGGGCAGACACAAGACAAACCCGGCCCGCAGTAGGTCTAGCGTCACCAGCAGCGTCTTACGCGGCAAGCGTTGGGCATAGCCGCCAACCACCGGGGCGATCCCGACATAAGCGACCATCTTGCACGCAAATGCGATGCCTAATACGCGTCCTGCGTTGCCGCCGGCCAGGTCGTAGGCCAGCAGCGCCAACGCGATCGTGGTCAGACCGGTGCCGATCAGCGCCGAGATTTGCGCGGCAAACAAATGCCGATAGACGCGGTTACGCCATAGGGCACCGATGGGCTTCGTCGTCATGATTCAGTGCTCGAGTGATAATATAGGGGGCTATACTATCTGAGTGAACCACGGCGAGAAACCAAAGTGCATACGATCCGCGAGAAACAGAAGCTATTAAACCGAGTGCGGCGTATTCGGGGCCAGATGGAAGCGGTTGAGCGGGCGCTCGAAGAAGAAAAAGAATGCGGCGACATCATGCAGCGAATCGCCGGCGTGCGCGGTGCCCTCAATGGCCTGATGGCCGAAGTGCTCGAAGATCATATCCACGAGCACGTGGCCGCCGAGGCACTGGCGGCCGAGCAACGGTCCGAAGGCGCGGCCGAACTCATTGATGTCGTCCGTGCTTATCTGAAGTAACACCGGAGTTCGTCATGGCCGTCCAGAAAACACCCCCGCATCAGCGATTGGCTGATGCCGCCCAGGCGAGAACGGTCGCGCCGGACGCCTCGCATCATCACGATCATGAACCGCACGACCATCATCATGGCGATCACGATCACGATCACGATCACGATCATGAACCGCACGACCATCATCATGGCGATCACGATCACGATCACGATCACGATCACGATCATGGGCATGGGCATGGGCATGGGCATGGGCATGGGCATGGGCATGGGCATGGGCATGATCACGACCATCCGTTCGAGTGGCCTGAGGCATTGCGCATCGGCCTGGTGGCGCTGGCGTCGGTACTCGTGTGGTTTCGCGTCTGGGAGCCGGTTTCAGCGATTAGCCTCATCGGCGTCGTCGGCCTGCTGATCGGCGGCTGGCCGATTCTCAAGGAGGCGTTCGAGAACGTCATCGCGCGGCGTATGACCATGGAGCTGTCGATGACGATCGCGATCGCGGCGGCGGCTGCGATTGGCGAATTCTTTACTGCCTTGGTCATCACCTTGTTCGTGCTGGTCGCCGAAGTGCTGGAAGGCTTGACCGTCGGCCGCGGCCGCAAGGCGATCCGCGATCTGCTCGAGTTTCTGCCCGACGAAGTGTCGATTCGCCGGGCCGGTGCGATTCGATCCGTCGCGGCGCAGGAATTGGCGGTGGGTGACGTGGTCCTGGTCGCGCCCGGTGGTCGGCTGCCCGTCGATGGCGTGGTGCTTTCGGGGCATTCGTTCGTCGACGAATCCCGTATCACCGGCGAATCCATGCCGGTGGAAAAGACCGCGGGCGCGCCGGTCTTCGCCGGCTCCATCAACCAGTCCGGCGCGCTGGAGATCGCCGCCGAGCGGATCGGCCGGGATACGAGTTACGGCAAGATCATCGAGGCGGTCGAACGGGCCGAGCAATCCCGGGCGCCGGTCCAGCGCTTGGCAGATCGTCTGGCCGGCTACCTGGTGTATTTCGCGCTCGGTGCGGCTGTCCTGACCTTCCTGATCACGCGCGATATCTATTCCACGATCTCGGTGATCATCGTCGCCGGCGCTTGCGGTATTGCCGCCGGCACGCCGCTGGCCATCCTCGGCGCGATCGGCCGGTCAGCGCGATTAGGCGCGATTGTCAAAGGCGGTGTACATCTGGAAACCCTGGGCCAGGTCGATACGGTCGTGCTCGACAAGACCGGTACGCTGACCTTCGGCCGACCCGAAGTGCAGCACGTCGTACCGGTCCCCGGCATCACCCGCGAAGAGCTTCTCGATGCCGCCGCGGCCGCCGAGTTGCGCTCCGAGCATCCGCTCGGCAAAGCCATCGTCGCGCACGCCCAACGCCAGAACCGCCCGGCGGTCGAACCGACGCGCTTTGATTACACCCCCGGGCGTGGCATCTCGACCCAGGTCGGCGAGGCCACGGTCCTGGTCGGCAACCGCGCCTGGATGGTGGATCATGGGATCGACGTGCCGAGCACGTTTGAACAGGACAGCGAGGCCGGCTCGGAAGCCCTGGTTGCCCGCGACGGCCACTTCTTGGGCGCCATAGAGATCGCGGATACTGTGCGGCCCGAAGCCCAACGTGCGGTCGAAGCCTTGCACCGAATGGGTATCCGGGTGGTGCTGCTGACCGGAGACGCTCGTCGGGTGGCGGATGCCGTGGGCAAGGCGCTCGGCATTCAAGATATCGAGGCGCAATTGCTGCCCGAGGACAAGCTGGCGCGTATTCAGGCACTGGTCGGCGGCAAGCACAAGATCGCCATGGTCGGCGACGGGGTCAATGATGCTCCGGCCCTGGCCCAGGCCGATGTCGGCATCGCCATGGGATCAGGCACCGACGTGGCGCAGGAAAGTGCTGACGTGGTGCTGTTGGGCAACGATCTCGAACGCTTCGTCAAGACGCTCGCTGTGGCCCGGCGCACGCGCGGCATCATCTGGCAGAACTTTGTGGGCACCATCGGGGTGGACGCGCTCGGCATTGCGCTGGCGGCCTTTGGGTTCCTCGACCCGTTGCTCGCGGCGGCGATCCATGTCGTCTCGGAGCTGATCTTCATCCTCAACTCGGCTCGACTCCTGCCAGCACCGGAGAAAACCAAGACGGCAGCCGCGCCCGAATCTAAATCTGCGGCGGTATGAAGCGTGGCCGTCGATTCACCGTGCATCGACATCTGCAAGCTCGACCGCAAGACCGACCTGTGTGTCGGGTGTCTGCGCACGGCAACCGAAATTCGTCAGTGGCGCAAGCTCAGCAACTCCAGGCGCCGGCGCATCCTTGCAGAACGCTGTCGACGTGAGGCGAAGTTGGCTTGGCGCCGCTGACGACCAAGGTTCCAATCATGGGTAGATGGGCACCATCGACTGGTCGTGGACAGATAGATACCCAGATCACCATGCGTACAATATCGCGGGCAGCGCCCGTTCCGTCGTTCTGCTGCTGGCGCGGACACTTAGCGCACGATTTTCGTGCCATGAGTTGCCCCCGATAACAGCTCGGCGGCCGCCGCCAGCACGAATAGCGCGAACGTGATCAGCGGATTCAAACCGCACCTCCGTCGTGACTTTCGGATTCCGACAGCGCGGAGAGAATGCCGCAATCCTGCATCTGCTGAT
This sequence comes from Salinisphaera sp. SWV1, assembly GCF_052044155.1. Classification (NCBI taxonomy): domain Bacteria; kingdom Pseudomonadati; phylum Pseudomonadota; class Gammaproteobacteria; order Salinisphaerales; family Salinisphaeraceae; genus Salinisphaera; species Salinisphaera sp. SWV1. The sequence goes on along the minus strand of NZ_JBQDYE010000059.1, from coordinate 9,017 downwards.
GACCGCCACAGGCTGCTTGCAGGCGTCGCAGCCGGGCTTCGAGCTCACACAGCTGCCGGATACGGTTTGCCACCGATTCAAGCTGATTCGCGAGCAGCGTATCCACAGCTTCACAAGGCTGCTGCGGGTGGTCTGCTAGGCGGAGCAAGTCGACGACCGACGCAATGGAGAACCCCAGTTCGCGCGCACGATTAACGAATGACAGGCGCTCGATATCGGTCGACTGGTAGTAGCGATAGCCGTTGTCGCCACGTTGCGCGGGCGGCAACAATCCCACTCGCTCGTAATACCGGATCGTGGAAGCCGGACATCCGGCTTGCCGCGCTGCGTCCGCTATCGTGAACATTGCTTTTCCTTCGGTTGACCTTCAACTGACTTTAACGTTGATGCTGGCGTGGTCAACTGATATTGAAGAAAGCCATGGCGGGTTGTTGCAGTGAAAATGGAGTTACTGTCAAATCTGGTGTACGCGAAAGAAGCTAGGCGGCTTTCCTGATGAGTCCTGGTTCGGCCACGCCACGGCCGGCGTGGCCACAAGCGACTTGCTCGGGCATTCGTATCCGCAGCGTCAATAGCCGCCTTTCTTGCCGACTCCGGTGTAGGTGAAGCTCCAGGCGTGCTCGAACGGTGACCACCACGGCGGTACGCCGGTGTCTTTCGTGGTGTGACGCAGAAAACCCTGATACGGCGGCGGCTCGATTTTGAAGCGTGCGGTGTATCGGCCGGGCCCGTCGAGTTTGACGTTGGCGCCGTAGTGCGGTCCGTCGCTGGCAGTCATCGTCATCAGTGTGCCGAACGTCGACCAATCGGAGCCTTTCTTGACGATCTCGTAGCTGACCGTCAGCGCCGGAATCCAGGCGCCCGGGGAAAAGCCGTACGGGTTCGATTTGTCGGCGTGAACATCCAGTTCCACATGGACATCGGCATTGTCATTGACACCCGGCATAGCCGGCGCCATCTCGACTGCTTGCAGATAGACCGGGTGAATGATCAGGCCGTTCTGCTGCAACGGTTTGCCCAGCGAATGCTCGGAGCTCGCCCACGCCGGGACAGCGATCGTGGCGGCTGCGAGCCCGGCCATGACCGAGCCCAGGATTGGATGTTTCATCGTTGATCTCTCGTTTTAACCCGGGTGAATACGAATCGCTCATGAGCGGCTGCGAAAAAAAACACGCCCTCAGAAGGTGAGGCCGAACAATGCGGGGCTCCAGGCCAGGCCGATCAGGCCGATCCCGGCCGCCGTCGGCAACCCGGCCGCGAGGCAGCGCAGGCCGGACAGTCCTTGCCGGGCCAGAAGCCGGCGGCCGAGCGCCAGGCTCCAGACCACGCTGAGCGCGAACAGAGTGATCTTGATTGATTCGACGGCAGCGCTCGAAATGCCGGCTTCGGCCAGCGCGGCGAACAGCTTGCCGCCGAGGCCGATGACCAGAGAAATCATGGCCACGGGCATGTAGGCATAAGCGAGTTCGACAAACCGCGCACGCCCGTTCAGATCGCCGCCGAGGCGTCCCGCCAGCCAGCTCGCTATGGCAGTGGTTATCGTCAGGGAGACCGTCAACACGGCGGCGCAAGTGAGCATGAAGCCGCAGATCATGAAGAAATCGAGCCAGACGAAGGTTTCATGCGCCGCCGGATGAACTACCATCAGCCAGCTGGGCCCGGAGTTCCCGATCCAGTACCAGCCGTGGTTGATCGCCCAGGTTCCGATGATGTTGCGCAGTGCCCCGTACTGGGGCAGTACGATCCACAAAAAGCCGCCCAGCGCGAGGCCCGTGGCCAGAAAAAGGAACCAGATCTCGGCGGCGTTGGGATTGTGATCGCGGATCTGCGCGACCTCGCGGCCGGGCTTGCGAAAAGCCAGCCGCAGCCCGCCGCGGGCCTCGGGATGGACACAACGAAAACACTCGATGCAGTGCCGCGACTCGCGCTTGCGGTTGATATCGATATTGGTCGGGCAAATGCCTTTTTCGGTATAAGTGTCGCCGCCGGGCTTGGGTTGTTTGGGTAGGAACTGGACTGCACCGATGCGCGAGAATACGCCGAGCATCAGACCGATCGGGCACATGTGCCGGCACCAGATCCGGGTGCTCCGGCCGGGACCATAGACGAAGCCGAGCACCGCCGCCGCCGCGAACGTCAAACCGAAAACCTCGGCAATGCCGGTGGCATAGTCCCGGGCGCCGACGGTTTGCGCGAGGATGGTGATGATCACGAAACTGACGATCGGGGTACCGCGCCAGCGTATCCAGCGCGGCGTCGGACGTTTCAGCCCAACGCGGTTGGCCCACTCCGAGGCCGCGCCGAGCGGACAGAGCACACCGCACCAGCTGCGCCCGGTGAAGATCACGGACACGAAGACCAGGGGGAACCACAGCCCCCAGATCACGAAGTTCGCGAACGACGAGAAGTTGTTCCAGAAATGCTGACTACGGCTGATCGGCACCGGCAGGAATAGTGGGACCACCGTGAGCACAGCAAACCCGAAGAACATACTCACGTGGATCCAGTCCAGCCAGTGCCGGCGTGGCGCGACCCACTGTTCGATGCGATAGGCCCAGCCGCTGCGCGGCGTCTGTAGGCGGGGCCGGCGCCCCGGTTCCTGCACGCGGACCGCGATCTCGGAAAGTCGCTGGCGGGGCGATTGATCTGTCGTGTTCATCGGCGAAAACCGTTGCGGTCAGACTGTCAGACGGGGGCGCGGTTGCGCTTGGCCGGCGCCGGACGGTTAACCCAGCGCATGCCGCTACCGATGCCCATCAGCGCTGCCAGATAGAACAGGATCTGAATGCCGGAAGGGCGTTCGGTATAGCCGATCAATACATGCAGCAGGTTGCCCATCATGGAATGCTGGTTCAGCAACCACGAGGTGTCCCACAGATTGCTGCCCAGCGTGGGCAACAGGCCGACCTGGCTGAGCAGGCCGGCAGCCTGAGCGGCCAGACCGGCCGCCAGCAGCAGGATCATCCAGCCGGTCACACGGAACAGATGGCCCATCGGAATGCGCAACAATCCGTAGTACAGCAGGCAACCGACGAGTACGCCGAGTGCGAGGCCGCCGGCGCCGCCGATCGCCATCGAGGCCGCCCGCGCGCCGCTGGCCAGAATGCCGTAGCTGAACAGCGCGACCTCCGAGCCTTCGCGCAGCACCGCCATCATCACCACCACGAGCAGCGCGTACAGCGGCTTGCGACCGCTGGCGACATCGTGACCGGCCGCTTTCATGCGCGCCGCCAGTTCCCTGCCATGCTGGCTCATCCAGATGTTGTGCCAGCCCAGCATCGCGACCGCGGTCAGCAGGATCGTCGCGTTAAGCAATTCCTGTCCGCGGCCGGAGAGCGCCGAGGCGATCGTACCGGCGAACGCTGCAACCAGTATCGAACCGAGCACGCCGAGGGCGATGCCTGCCGAGACATAGCGTGAGCGCCCGTCCACGCCTTTGGTGGCAGCCATCACGATAGAGACGACGAGGGCGGCCTCAAGAACTTCACGGAACACGATGATTGCGGTGGCAAGCATGGACAACTCCGGATCGCGGTCATTTGACCGTCAGCGTACCTTTGACCGACGGCGAGAAATCGTTGAAGAAATGATAGGTGCCGGCCTTCAGCGGCCCGATATAGACCGGTAACGTCGTACCGGAGGGGATGACTTTTTCGACCGTGAAATCGCTGCCTTCGAATTCCGCCGGGCGATTGCTCCGATTGGCAACCACCACCTTGACGCGCTTGCCCGCTGCAATCGATAGCGTCGCCGGCTGAAAATGATCCGACTGGATAACGACATCGGGCGGTGTCGGGCTGGCCAACGACGCGGTCGATGTGGCAACCAGAAAGAGTCCGGCCAGTACGGCGGTTAAACAAGGCTTGAGGGGGGGCATGCCCGGTTCCCATGGATATGGCAGAAGCATGTAAACACGAACGAGTCGCAATTGCAATTGATTGCCAGGAGGCAGCCGCCCGCGCTGCACCGGAGACGCTTTGCCGCCGTTATAACGGGCGATGTTCGGTGTCTAATGCGCGCCGGGTGTTTGAACTGGCCCCTGATTTCTGGACAGTGCGATAAGTGGCAAGCTGCTTCGCAAGAGCCATCGGCTCAAGGAGCATTTATGCGACGTAAACGCAGGAATCATTCGGCGGCGTTCAAGGCCAAGGTGGCGCTGGCCGCCGTGCGTGACGAGGGCACGCTGGCCGAGCTGGCGCAGCAGTACGACGTACACCCGAATCAAATCACCCAGTGGAAGCGCCAGCTGATCGAGGGCGCCACCGGCACGTTCGACAAGGGCGCCTCCCAAGCCGATTCGCAGGCCCAGATCACCGAGCTGCACGCCAAGATCGGCGAGCTGAGCATGGAACGCGATTTTTTAGAACGCGGGCTCGCGCGCTTCCCCGGCAAGCGCGGCGGGTCATGATCGCCGCCGATCATGCGCTGCCGATCGTGCGGCAGTGCCAGCTGCTCGATATCGCCCGGTCAACGGTCTACTACCGTGCCGAGGCCGTAAACAATGTCGATGACGAACTGATGAAGCGCATCGATGCCATTCATCTGGAATGGCCGTTCCTCGGCAGCCGCCGCATCGGCGATGCACTGGCGGACGAGGGCCTGATCGTCAATCGCAAGCGCGTCCAGCGTCTGATGCGGATTATGGGGCTGGCGGCCCTGTACCCGAAGCCGCGTACGACCAAGCCGGCGCCCGGGCACCGAATCTACCCGTATCTGCTACGCGATCGGATGATCGACCGGCCGAACCAGGTCTGGTGCGCCGACATCACGTATTTACCGATGGCGCGCGGCTTTTTGTATCTGGTGGCCATTATGGACTGGCATTCCCGCAAGGTCTTGTCGTGGCGTGTGGCCAACACGATGGACGATGACTTCTGTATTGAAGCGCTTGAAGCCGCCATCGCGGCTTATGGCACGCCTGACATATTCAACACGGATCAAGGCAGCCAGTTTACCGGCATCGCGTTCACGGGTGTGCTCAAGCGCGAGGGTATCCAGATCAGCATGGACGGACGCGGGCGCTGGATGGACAACGTGTTCATCGAACGGCTGTGGCGTAGCGTGAAATACGAGGAGGTCTATCTCAAGGCCTACGACAACGCTCGCCAGGCGCGTGCCGGGCTTCGCGTGTACTTCGGTTTCTACAATGCCAAGCGAAAACATCAATCGCTTGAGCGACGGACGCCCGATCAGGTCTACTTCAACGCAGCGCGGCTTCCACAAGCCGCATGAACCAGGCAGCTTGCCACTTAAAAATCGCTGTGGGCTGTCCAGCTCACGGGGTCCACTTCAGTTGTCACGTCGGGCGCGATTAACTTAGGTGTTTGATCCCAGATTTTGATGGTGCATTATTTTCCCAAGATTGGAGGGATGCACTATGGGCCAGGTTTTACATGGCAGCGCCACAACGACTGCGGCAGTCCGTCGAGCAATACAAAATAGTCAAGAGAGCCTAAGGGCGCTGGCCAAGCGCTACGGCATCAACCAGAAGACCGTCGCCAAGTGGAAGAAGCGGGCGTCCACGGCTGACCTGAAGACGGGGCCCCGTCGTCCCAGGTCGACGGTACTGTCGGTCGAGGACGAGGCGATGATCGTGGCCTTCCGGCGGCATACGCTGTTGCCGTTGGACGACTGTCTTTACGCCCTACAGCCGACGCTGCCGCATCTGACGCGTTCGTCGTTACATCGCTGCCTACAGCGCCACGGGATCAGCCGTCTACCCGACGTGACGGGCGATAAGCCCGCCAAGCGCAAGTTCAAGGTCTACCCGATCGGTTATTTCCACATCGACATCGCCGAGCTGCGCACGGCCGAAGGCAAGCTCCATCTCTTTGTCGCCATCGATCGAACCTCGAAGTTCGCTTACACCGAACTGCATCCCAAAGCCGGCAAGCAGGTCGCCGCCGACTTTTTAAAACGCCTCGTGGCTACCGTGCCTTACACGATTCACACCGTGTTGACCGATAACGGCATCCAGTTCACGAATCGCCAGCGGGATCGGTATGCGTTCACGCATATCTTCGACCGCGTCTGTCAGGGCAATAACATCGAACACCGCCTGACCCAAGTCCAGCATCCGTGGACAAACGGGCAAGTCGAACGCATGAACCGGACGATCAAGGAAGCGACCGTTCAGCGCTTCCACTACGACGACCACGCCCAACTGCAACGGCATCTCGCTGACTTCATCGACGCCTACGACTTTGGCCGAAGACTCAAGACGCTCAGAGGGCTCACACCCTACGAGTTCATCTGCAAACAATGGGCTTCAGAACCAGAACGATTCAAGGTAAACCCTATCCATCAAATGCCGGGACTAAACACTTAGGAGCTGTTAACACTAACTGATAAGCTACGCGCATGCAGTTATCGTACGAACAGTATCAGCAGATCGAGTCGGTGTTACCCAAACAGCGTGGCAATGTCTCATTGAGTAATCTGGATGTGTTGAATGCTGTGCTCTACGTGGCGGAGCACGGCTGTAAATGGCGCGGGCTACCTAAGCGTTTTGGCTCGTGGCATACCATCTATACTCGCATGAACCGCTGGGCCAAGGCGGGCGTATTGGAGAGGGTGTTCGCCGAGTTACAGCGCCAACAGATTATCCAGGTGAGTGTCGAGGCGGTGTCTTTGGACAGCACGGCCGTCAAGGTGCATCCAGACGGTAGGGGCGCTTTAAAAAAAACGGACCCCAGGCTATCGGCAAATCAAGAGCGGGCTGGACGACCAAAATTCATATGGTTGCCGCAGATGCCCGAACCGCGGTGAGCTTCGCCTTGTCGCCCGGTCAGGCAGGCGATGCGCCCGCGGGTCGTGCATTGCTTGGAGACACGCCCTTGTCAGCTCGGCATGTCCTCATGGACCGGGCTTACGAAGGTGATGAAACGCGGCAACTCGTGCTGGATCTGGGGGTGACGCCGGTTGTTCCGCCGAAACGAAATCGCCTCTCGCCTTGGGAATACGATCGTGAGATGTACAAGAAGCGTAACGAGGTCGAGCGCTTATTCCGTCGACTCAAGGGATTCCGCCGCTTGTTCTCACGATTCGATAAGCTCGATATCGTGTTCACCTTCTTCATCTACTTCGCGCTTATCGTCGATGCGCTCAATAGTGTTAACAAGCCCTGGTTCCATTCCCTAGACCGACTAGCAGTGCCCGCTCAGGATATGGAGTCTCGGGCATTGCCCGGGCGCCTCAATTGCTGAGTGAGGCCTTTTGGGCGCTCTTCTCTTCGAGTTCTTCGTCGGTGTGAAATGGCTCGTCGAGCAAGCGCTTGGCGCGTTGCGCGCCAAGCGCCACTAGTTCGAGTAACGATCGAGTCTGTTCAAGGTCGAGCGGGCCATCCGTATTCGGCGACCATTCGCTCTGCCGAAAAGTCTCTCGAAATTCCTCGGCGACTTGGTCGGCGAGCGGTATCCACCGCTTGCCGATGTTGATGCGACCGCGTTCAATATCGAAAAGCTCGAGTCGCATCGCTTCTTCGCCGTCGTCGGGCGTGGGCAAGGGAGCGCTGGGGTCGTCAGGCGTGAGTGGCGGAGGGATGTGCACTTCCCCATTAATCTCCGTACGTTCTGCATAATTGGCCAGCTCGGCCATCCTCTGCTCGCGCGCCTCGCGAGTTTTTTCCTTGTTTACTAGATTCTGTCGTGCCCTGTCGACGACGGCAGCGAGCACGTCTTTAATCGGAAAGAAGCTACCGTTTTCCGATTTTCCATCAGCGCCTTCCCCCTCTGACGCTTCGATTTCGAACCCCGTTGCGATAGTCGGATCCGACGGGTCGAAAATCGATTCGATACGATGGATCTTGAGCCCCGCTTTGGCGGCAATAGGGCAAACATCGCGCTGAATCTCGGCTAGAGAACGCCGAAAATCCCTGTAATGTCGAGGCGGGACATAATACGTCGCGACAGATCGCTCAGACATTTTGTGCTAGGGCTTATTGAGTGCTATTTAAAAATATAAGGATGTAAAATAATAAAAGCAAACAAGCTAGCTATAATTGTTAAAGAACGCTTTAAAATAATTATTCGTTTAACGACACGGCATAGGGTAGGGCGTGAGCCCTCGCATTTCGTCATAGGACGATGACTCGCCCGTCAGTGGTGATGCGCCCAACTGATCGCGGCCGCGATCAGCAGCAGCAGGGAGCGATCAGAGGGCGGCAGCTCGATTGCCCGGACGTGGTCGCTCTTTTATGGCGTCCTACGGCATCGGCCAGACCGATCGTTTCGTCGAATACTAACTCCCGGCTGTCGGCGTGCAGTTGGCGCAATAGCCATCCGCGCAGGGCGTAGCTGTTTAGGCTCGGCTCCAGTGCCTGGTCGACACGGCGAAAGACGGGGAGTAGATCGTGGGCGCGCGGTGCCCGGTCGAATATCGAACGGCAGCGCTTAAATGTCATTTGGTGACATAATGCTGGAGGTAAGACGTGATATGTGACAGGAGCCGGTATCACAGCCTCGCTAGCACGGCCTTTGTTACATGACGAGCACCGCATTTCCAGCCTTCGTTTCGACGGTTGGCGCAGACGCCGCCACGCGCCAACGTGTCTCGCGCGCGGCTCGCCAGGGCCGACTGCGGGAGATCACGACTGCCCTCTATACCGCGTATCTTGATGAGCCGTTAAGTGTTGTGGTTCGGCGGCATGCGTATGAGATTGCCGGCCTGCTGTACCCCGGCGGGGCCGTAGGCTATCGCACCGCCCTCGAGGGCAGCTTGAGGACACGGGATGCGCTTTTCATCACCCATAACGCCGCGAGCCGGACTCTTCCCGGCCTGGCATTCCGGACGATCGCCGGCCATGGGCCCCTGCCCGATGATATGCGCATGGGCAACTCTTTGTATGCCGCCAGCGTCGAACGGTTCCTGATGGAAAATCTGGTGCCATCGCGGACCCGTCACGTCATTGCGCGAAGTGTCGGCGCCGAGGGGGTAGAGCGATTTCTGGCGCGCCGGGCGACCCTTCGGGGCGAAGCCGAATGGCCGGCTATCCGCGAACGCGCTCGGGCGATCGCGCC